>JBBSOS010000217.1:0-5230 GCA_038259505.1 Candidatus Limnocylindrales bacterium
CGACGGTGCCCGGAACAGGAGCGCATGGAAGACGGGTCCGCATCACCGGCCGCGTCGTCCAGTCCCAGGACGCGGCGCTTGATGGGGCATGGGCCAGGCTCGTGAAGCCGGCGGCCTCCGGCGGCAGCAGCCGGTTCGCGGTCGATCGGGGTGCCCGAGCCACGCTGCGGTTCACCGGGCGGGGCGTCGCCATCGTGGCACCCATGGGTCCCGGCAGGGGCAAGGCGTCCATCGAGGTCGATGGCAAGCAGGTCGGGCGGGTCGACCTGCAGGCACCGGACCATGTCCAGCGGCTGCTGGTGTGGCGCAGGACCTGGAAGGGCTCGGGCCGTCACACCGTCCGTGTGAGGGTGCTCTGGACCCCGGGCCGGCCACGTGTCGATGTCGATGCATTCCTGGTGGTGCGCTGACGGGGCCCGACGGGCGCCGAAGGCCGGATCCCCAGTCCGCACCCGATGGGTCGGGCCCGCCTGGACCATGGTCCGGTGTACGCTGCCCGCCTGATCGCCACCCGGAGGAGATTCCCGCATGTCCCAGTCCGTCCGCGCCGCCCTCGTCCAGGCAACATGGACCGGCGACAAGGAATCGATGATCCAGAAGCATGAGCAGCACGCCCACGATGCGGCCAAGCAGGGTGCCCAGGTCATCCTGTTCCAGGAGCTGTTCTACGGCCCCTACTTCTGCCAGGTCCAGGATCCCGAGTACTTCGGCTATACGGAACTCATCCCCGACGGACCCACCACCAAGCGCATGCAGGACCTCGCGAAGCAGACCGGCATGGTCGTCATCGCGCCGATGTACGAGGAGGACTCGACGGCGTCGGGCATCTACTACAACACCGCTGCGGTCATCGACGCCGACGGCACCTTCCTGGGCAAGTACCGCAAGACCCATATCCCGCAGGTCAAGGGGTTCTGGGAGAAGTACTACTTCCGGCCGGGCAACCTGGGATACCCCGTCTTCCAGACCGCGGTGGGCAAGGTCGGTGTCTACATCTGCTATGACCGGCACTTTCCGGAGGGGGCGCGTGCGCTGGGTCTCAACGGCGCCGAGATGGTGTTCATCCCGAGCGCGACGTCACGCGGCCTGTCGGAATACCTGTGGCACATCGAGCAACGCTCCCATGCGGTCGCGAATGGCTACTTCGTGGGCACCATCAACCGGGTCGGCGTGGAGCCGCTGGGCGACAACGACTTCTATGGCCAGAGCTACTTCGTCGATCCGCGTGGCCAGTACATCGGCGACATCGGGGACACCCATTCGGAGGAGCTGCTGGTACGCGACATGGACCTGTCGCTCATCGAGCAGGTCCGCCAGACCTGGCAGTTCTATCGCGACCGGCGCCCGGATGCCTACGAGGATCTTGTCCGACCCTAGCCGTTGGGGACGACGTGCACCGTGCTGCAGTTCACGGGGAAGGTGACGCTGAATGAGGTCGCGGTCGGTCCGAGGCCGGGCAGCGCGTCGTGGCTCGCCGACGGCTCCGGATCGTCACGTACCCCGAAGCCCGTGGACAGCGAGGTCTGGCCCGTGCGCAGGCATTGCCAGGTGGCGGCGAGGAGGTCCTCCTGTGCCCGCGTCGTGGTGACGCTGATGCGGTCCGGATAGCCACTGCCGAACCACCAGTCGCCACTGAAGCTGGCGCGGCCCGGATCGCTGGCCGGCCTCGAGAGGGTCACGTCCAGCTCGATGACAGTGCCGCGACCGGGTGCGTATCCTGCGGCCCAGATGGCCTCGGGACCGTGTACGCGTGTGGGGAACGGCACGACCACGAGCGTGCCAAACCGGGTGAGCAGGCCGGTGATGGAGTAGTCACCATCCACGACCGCGACCTGTGGATCATCGAGCCACGTCCAGGGACCTGCAATGGCGCCGGCGCTGGCCATCCCCAGCCACTGGAGGTCGCCGTTGGGGGCGGGCGCCGCTCCGGACATCCCGGGTCGCCACGTGACGCTGATCGGCTCGGGCAGGGCAGCGCCGAGCGGACGGACCTCATAGGCAGCGACGCCGGGGAGAGGTGCCGGGACCGCCACGATGGACGGATCCGTCAGTGGCGGTCCGAGACCGAGGGGGACCGTCAACGTAAGCCTGCCGTCGTCGCTGACCAACTGCTCGAATGCCGGTCCGCTGATGGGTGTCGGCCATCCCGACGGGGACTGCGCTGCCACCGGCGTCGTGGCGATGACGGCCACCAGGGCCGTCGCGGCTGCCCGCGCGACTCGGGCACGTCCCGTTGCGATGGTGACGCTGTGCATGGACACAGCGTACGAGCATCCGGCAAGCACTGGCCGGGACGGTCGACGAGGCCATGTCCTGCGGCGCCAGCGATACACGGTGTACCCTGCCGGGCCATGGACTTCGGCTTCACCCTCAAGCCCGATCACCCCATCGAGCGGACCATCGCCCTCGCCCGGCAGGCCGAGGAGGCTGGCTTCGGGTATGGCTGGCTGTTCGACTCCCATGTCCTGTGGCAGGAGGTGTACCCCCTGCTCACGCTGATGGCCCTCAACACGCAGCGGATGCGGCTGGGGACGTGTGTGACGAACCCCGCCACGCGTGAGCCAAGCGTGACCGCGAGCGCGCTCGCGACCCTGGACCTCATCTCGAACGGACGGATGGACCTGGGCATCGGTCGCGGCGATAGCGCTCGCCGAGTCCTCGGCAAGCCCCCGACCACGATGCGGACGCTCGAGGAGGCGATCGAGCTGATCAGGGATCTGGTCGAGGGGCGCAGTCGAACCTACGAGGATGCCGAGCTCCGGTTCCCGTGGGTCGGATCCTGGCGGCTGCCGGTCTGGGTCGCCGGCTACGGACCGATGGCACTCGCGATGACCGGGCGCGTCGCCGACGGGCTCATCCTGCAACTTGCGGACCCTGACCTCATCCGCTGGTTCGCGGGGATGCTGCGGGAGGCTGCCTCAGCCGCCGGTCGCGACCCGGGGAGCATCCGGATCCAGGCCGCGGCCCCAGCGCACGTCGGTCCCCGTTCGGACGTCCGTGACCGGGTACGCTGGTTCCCGGCCATGGTCAGCAACCACGTGGTGGATCTGGTCAACAAGTATCCACGCGACGAGTTGCCCGAGGCATTGACGGGCTACATCCGGGACCGGACCGGGTACGACTACCTGCACCACGCGGAGGTGGGTTCGAGCAACGCGGGGTTCGTGAGCGACGAGGTCGTGGATCGCTTCTGCATCATCGGCACCGTCGAGGAGCACGTGCAGAAGCTGGCGGAGCTCCGCGAAGCCGGCGTGGACCAGTTCAACCTGTATCTCATGAACGGCGACGAATCCGCGCAGCTCGAGGCATACGGTCGGCACATCATCCCCGCCGTGAACGCAGCGGAGGGTCGCTGAACCGCTTCCCCGGCCCAGCCGACGCCGCGGGGTTGCGGGAACTCGACCCGACCTTCACCTGGTGGGCCGGGTCGACTGTGGCACCATGCCTTCGATGAGGCTTCCTGGACGGCGAGGCCAGGCCGCTGCGCAGCGGCCGATGCAGATCCCTCCCACGATCATCTGTCCCGTCTGCGGGTTGCGCAACGACGTCACGGTCCGCTTCTGCAGGAACTGCGGGCTCCCCCTCGGCGCGCCCCGAGACCCGGTCAGGGGCACGACCACCCGGCGTGCCGACCTGCCGAGCGACCGGGGCACCGGTATCGCGGCCATCATCGGCCTGCTGGCCGTGGTGGGTATCGTTGGGGTGGCCGGTTTCCTCATCTTCCGCGGCTTCCAGGGCACGGCCGTCACAGCCAATGCGAGCCCCCTGCCATCGCTCGTCGGGCCGGCGTCCGTTGCTCCGGCGCCCACGCCGCGCGTCTCCCTGCCAGTGGCATCGGTCGGACCGGCATCGTCGATCCCGCCCCGGGCATCCACGCCACCGGCCACCGGGGATCCGACCCCGGCACCGGACCCGACTGGGTCGCCATCGACGGCTGGCCCATCGGCCACCGACGGACCGGGGCCTACCAAGCGACCGAGGCCCACCGATGAGCCGACCGCGACCGCGGAGGCGGTGGCGACCGTCTCGCGCTGGACCTGCAAGTCCGGTTCCATCGCGGATCCGCTCAAGGGCAAGTGGCGGATCTCGCGCACCAGTTGGACCAGCGGCACCTCGACCGACCGTCTCACCTTCACCCTGAGCCGCATGAGCGGTTCCTCGAAGCAGGGCACCACGGTCGACATGACGTTCATGTCCCCTGGCAAGGCGGGTTCGAGCCTGGGCATCAGTCGACCACAGGGAGAGCGGGCCGTCGTGATCACGTTCGACGGACCCACGAGCATCGGCACGCCGCAGGTCGGGATCCCGAACTTGCGCGTCATCGAGTCCGTGGACGTGCGGAAGGATGACTCGGGAGTGACCCACGCTGTCATCGGGCTCTCGGCGGGTGGCTGTGCGCGGCTGAGTGCGCCGGACTGGAAGGATGGGTCCGTTGGCACCCAGACCGCGAACGTGGTCCTGGACGTCCGACGCTGAGCCGGACGTGTGGCTGCCGCGTCCGGCGGCGCGCTAGACTCGCATTGATGTCTGGAGGAGCGCCGAGATGAGCGACCGGGTCACCTGCGCACAGTGCGGCTTCCAGAACGAGCCCGGTGACGAATTCTGTGGCGACTGCGGGACCTACCTCGCCTGGAGTGGCGCCCCGGAACCGGGACCCGCGGACACATCAGCCGCTGCTGACGAACCTGCTGCCACCGAACCTCCGGCAGTCGTCGCTCCGCCACTTCCCCCGCGTCCGGCGACGCCTCGACCCGTCGGGGCCCCCGTCCCACCAGCCGTGCCCCCACCGGCATCGGGTGCCCGCACCGTCCAGCAGCCACCACAGGGGCCACCACCCGCGATGCCGGGGCCACAGTCGTATCCCCAGCCCCCACAGGCGGCCCCCCAGGCATACCAGGTCACGCCGCCACCTCAGCAGCCGGGCGTTCCCTGCCGCAACTGTGGCCTGGTCAACCCGCCTGGACGGTCCTTCTGTCAGCGCTGCGGCCAGAAGCTCGACCCCGCGGTCGGGACCATGGCCGGGTCACCCAGGCCCGCTGCCGGCCCTGCGACGGCGGCCGGCGCCGACGGATCAGGGGGTGGCGGCAAGCGGCTCGCGATGGCTGGCATCGCCGCCGTGTTCATCGCGGTCGTGGCCGGTGCAGCGCTGTTCCTGAGCGGCGCCCTGGGCACCCGGTCCGGCGTGGCACCCAGTCCCACCATCGCCACCGGGCTCGCGACGGACGCTGCC
>JBBSOS010000218.1:0-5211 GCA_038259505.1 Candidatus Limnocylindrales bacterium
GGTCCGGTCTCCACGGCGTCGAGCTCGACGATGGTCCACTCGTCGCGGGGATCATTGGTCTCGACGCGGGCGAGCCCGGCAAGGCGTCCGTCCTCCTCGTACACGTACAGCGGGTCGTGGGGCTGGAGCGCGCCGAGGGGCATCCGGAACAGGCTGAAGACACCCATCTGGCTCGCGCTCACGGGCAGTCCCAGCGACCGAACCGCACGGTGCCGCTCGTCATCTGCAGCGTGCGACCATCGGGACAGCTCACCCAGAGCGGCCAGGTCCGTGAGACGCGCCGGGCGCACTCGTCCGGGGCGCGTGGACATCACCGATCCCGTCCGGGGCGCGTGGACATCACCGATC
The DNA here is from genome assembly GCA_038259505.1 of Candidatus Limnocylindrales bacterium. GTDB lineage: Bacteria > Chloroflexota > Limnocylindria > Limnocylindrales > CSP1-4 > JAFMJV01. Next base: position 349 of record JBBSOS010000218.1, read on the forward strand.
CCGTCCGGGGCGCGTGGACATCACCGGGCACGCAGACGACGTCGCTATCGGTGCCCTGTGATGGGTGGCGGACCGGCGTGGCCTGCGGCCGGTCCGGCAGATGTCGTGGCGCTCACGGTGGTCCCGACGATCACGGTGGTCCTGGCTCCTGGTGCCTGTCAGCCCGGCATCGCGCCGATCCACACGACAGCGGGGTCCTCGCCCGCACGGAGGGATCGGTCAACCGTAGCTCGACCGATTATCGCACGCGTCAGGCGACTCGCCGTCAGCCCTCCAGTGCTCGATCGGTACTGGTACCTCCGGTGGGGTACCGGATGGTGCGGTCGGGTCGTATGGTGCCGGACATGCCGAGCGACCGACTGAATCGCGACCCCCTCGACCTCCAGCGTGAACTGGAGGGAGCCGTCGAGCGCAACGAGTTCGGGGTCGAGTATCAACCCATCATCGACCTCCAGAGTGGGGCCATCGCGGCGGTCGAGGCACTCATCCGTTGGCGCCACCCGCTGCTGGGCACCATCCCGCCCGGCGACTATCTGCCACTCGCGGAGCAGACGGGCCTCATCGTGCCCATCGGTGACCGGGTGCTCGCGACCGCCAGCAGGCAGCTCCGGACGTGGCACCTGGGCTTCGCCCGGATGCAGAGCCTGTCGCTGCACGTCAATGTCGCGCCGTCGCAGCTTTCGGCACCCGGCTTCCCGCAGGCAGTGGAACGTGCCCTGGACGACGCGGAGGTCTCGCCTGTCTCCCTGACATTGGAGCTTGGCGCTGGCTGCAGCCAGTTCCTGGAGCCCGCCGTCGAGCTTCGCGACCTGGGCGTCGACCTGGTGCTGGAGGACTTCGGGACCGGCTCCACCCTTGAGGATGTACGCAGGCTGCCGGTGAGCGGCGTCAAGCTGCACCCCTCGTTCGCGGCGCTCGCCGCGGGGACGCCCGAGGAGGTCGTGTTCCCGGAGGCACTCCTGGACATCGCACACGTGCGGGGGCTGACCGCGACCGGCAAGGGCATCGAGACGCGCGACCAGGCCCGTCGCCTGTCCTCGATGGGCTGCGACCTGGGGCAGGGATTCCTGTACAGCAAACCGCTCGGCCCCGAGGGCATCGGCACCCTGCTCGCCCGTGGCCGGGTCAGCTTCGCGGGGGCTGCCCGACCGGGGCGCTGACCGGCGTCCGCCGCGACGCTCGGCGCGGCGCACGGTGCCACATGGCACCGGGAAGCCGCCAAAGGTACCAGGGCGTACTTGACGGGAAGTACTGGTGCGGACGATCATCGACAGGTCCGCGAGACGCGAGCCGCAGGTATCGGGCACCTGCGTCCCAGGCGCGTGTCGGCGCAGGCCCGTCCACCACCTCGCACCAGGTAGCAGCATGCGCCGGACTCTCCTGCTCTCGGTCCTGTCGTCACTCGTCTTCGTAGCAGTCGGATCAGGCGCCCCGCCGTCGACCGCAGCAGCCTCGAGCAAGGTCGTCATCTCGCTGCCCACCAGGGTCACTCGCGACCGCCTCACCAGCGCCCACATCAGCCTGCCCGGCAGCGTCGCTGCCGTGGACGGCCGGGTCCTGGTGTCGTCCAGGGCTGCCGAGGTCATCGGCGTCGCCGTGGGCAGGAAGGCCGTCAGCCTGATGCCCGTGGCCATCAAGGGTGGCTACGCCTACGGCGCATACGGACTGACCGCGACCCGGGGGCGGACGTACCTCGATGTGGTGCTGCTGCCCCACAAGTCGGGCAGGATCGGAATCAAGGTCACCATCGATTCAATGGCCGACGCCAAGGGCCGGCGGATCAGGTCCTCGGGCCTGTCCGCGTCGCGGACCCTGGGCGTCGCCGACGCATCACAGCTCGGCGGCACACGCAGGGGATCGCGGGTGTACGGCACCGGCAGCGGATCTGCGACCTTCCGCATCCCGGCCGCATCCGGCAGCGTGTCCCCCGATCGCGAGGCCAGGGGGCTGCGCAGCCTGGCCGGTCGCAAGACCATCAGCAAGCGAGACCAGGACTATGCCCGGCAGGCGTGGACCCAGGCCCGGCTCAGGGGCCGCGTCTGTGACACCAGCACTGCCCTCGATCCAAATGGCGACGGCTGCGCGGATATCGTCGACCTTGAGGCGACGCTGGCCGCCGATGGCCGGACGGCCGGGATGACGGCCATCAGCCCGGTGGCGCCCGTCAGGCGGCCAGCCCCGACCAGCAAGCCAACCAACGTCAAGCACCCGAACACGGACGCGGTGGACCATCCCACTGACACAGAGCGGCCGGCGACCACCGAGGAGCCCCCGGCCGGGGAGGAGCCGACATCGTCCGGGACGCCGGGCGACACGGCGACCCCGCCCGACGCCGAGGCCGACACGAGCGCCGGCACGGAGGACTCCTCGGGCCCAGGTGCCAAAGGCAAGGGTGCCCGTGGCAAGTCAGCCCACGGCAAGTCAGCCCACGGCAAGTCCGCCCGACCGGCCACCCGCGCGGATGTCACGACCAGCGAGGGCGCGGGCAGGACGTTCACGGTCACGAGCACCGCCGATACCCCCGATGCGGCGCGGGGCGACGGCGTCTGCGCCGACGCCAACGGCCACTGCACCCTGCGCGCCGCACTGGGCGAGGCGGACTACCTCAAGGGCGACGATCGAATCGAGTTCGACCTCTCCGGCACCGCTCCCGTCACCATCCAGATCACCAGCCGCCTGCCGTACATCACGTCGCGCAGCGGCACCCTGTACATCGATGGCTACAGCCAGCCCGGATCCTCGGTCAACACCGCCGAGTTCGGCTCCAACGCGGTACCAGGCGTGGAGATCCGGGGCAACGGCAGCAGCGCCCGCGAAGTGGGCCTCGTCATCAACAGCCCGGGCAACACCGTGCGCGGGTTGCTCATGGACAACCTGTACCGGGGCATCATGCTCGATGGCGTCGATGCTCACGACAATCGCATCATCGGCAACCTCATCGGGTTCACCAAGTCCGGCGCCAATGCTGCCAAGCAGAACTTCGCGGTGGTCCTGAACACGGGTGCCAGCGACAACGTCGTTGGCGCGCCGACGCTTGCCAACCGCAATGTGATCGGCAACTACGCCCATGCCATCGAGAACTTTGGCGCGGGTGTCGATGGCAACGTCATCCAGAACAACGTGCTGTGCATCCGACCCGGCGGCGGCACGGCACCCTGCAGCACCGGCATCGACCACAACTTCGGGCCCAAGAACGATGTCATCGGGGGCGACGGCCAGTACGAGCGCAACGTCATCGGGCCGACCACGCTCCAGGGCATCGAGTTCTCGCACGGCTGGGATCCGGCCCTGCCACCGCGCGTGGACACCAGCTCCACGTACCAGATCACCGGCAACTCGGTCATCGGCAACTGGGTCGGCTTCAGGATGGACGGCAGCTACAGTGCCGCGTACCGGTCCGGGCTGAACAGCTCATCGGCAGACAACGGCCAGGGCATCAATGTCTACGACGGCTCGTACGACAACAAGGTCCTGCGCAACTACGTGGCGGCCACCTACGACGGCATCCAGGTCATGGCGCCCAACGCGACGGGCAACGTCATCAAGGGCAACACCATCGGTGAGGCGCCTAACGGCGATGCCGCTCCGCTCACCGGCTGGGGCATCAAGCTTCGCTGGGCGGCGAAGTACGAGACGATCGCCAACAACACCATCCGCAACGCGGAGCTGGGTGGCATCGGCCTGGTCCAGAACACGGTCTACAACGTGCGCATCAGCCGCAACATCGTGACCGACACCGACGGTCCCGCCATCTACCTCGCGCCCACCTCGGGCAGCACGACCAAGGGCGCCAACAACCTCCAGGCGGCGCCAGCGATCAGCGCTGCCACGACGACCCGGGTGAGCGGCACGGGCGTCAAGGGTGCACTGGTGGAGGTCTACCGGGCGGATCGGGGCGTCGGTCAGCAGGGCCTGCCCATCGACTTCCTGGGTGACACCACGGTCGCCAGCAACGGCAGTTGGCACCTGGATATATCCGGGGTCGACGCTGGCAAGCGGGTGACAGCGCTCCAGATCCGAACCGATGACAACACATCGGCGCTCGCACCCAACGTGGCGCTCACCGAAGGTGCCCAGCCGCCAGCCTCCGGGGACGTCATCGTCTCGGACGACTTCGGACGGAGCCTGTCGGGAGGCTGGGGCAGCGCCGACCAGGGCGGCGCATGGAGCCTCACCGGCGCCGTGGCTGACTTCTCGGTGAACGGGGCGTCGGGTCAGATCAGGGCGGCAGCGGCGGCGGCCCGCGAGGCACGTGTAGGCGTGCCGTCCACCCCGGACGTGGCCGTCACCGGCACGCTCAGCCTGGACAAGGTGCCGTCGGGCACGAACGCGTACGCCTACGTCCTGGCCCGCGCCAACGGCACCAACGCATACCGCGCTGCGATCCGGGTGGCCACCAACGGTCACGTCTACGTCCAGCTCAAGCGTGCCATCGGCAATGCGGAGTCGAACATCGCGGCCGAGGTGGCCGTGCCAGGCTTCAACCTCACCCCTGACGGGCCCATCGGCTTCCGGTTCCGGGTGGTGGGCAGTGACCTGCGCCTCCGAGTGTGGTCCGCGACCGACGCCGAGCCCTCGGACTGGACGACCGCGGGCACCGACACGACGAGCTTCCTGCAGGGCGCTGGCAGCGTCGGCCTGCGAACCTACTTCGGGAGTGCCACATCCAACGGACCCCTGACGGTCACCCTCGACGACGTGCGGGTCCGCATCCCATGAGTCGGCGGCGGCTGGTGGGACGGCGGCAGGTTCCCTGAGCGGGCACTGCGTATATCCCCAGACGCGTCGTCCGCCCCGACGACCGCGTCACAGTCGACGGCCCGGACGCGATGTGTGTCCGGGCCGTCGCATCCGCGTCGGTCA
>JBBSOS010000219.1:0-5159 GCA_038259505.1 Candidatus Limnocylindrales bacterium
GCCGTGACCCTCGAGCATGATCTCCATCTGCTCGCCGACCGCGTTCCGGATGCGCCGGAATGGCTCCAGCCCGATATGCAGGTCGGCGGCAGAGATCGAGCGCCCGGAACCGCGCAGGGCGATGGGGTCGAAGGGCCAGATCTTCATCGCCCGGATGCCCTCGGACAGCAACTCCTGGGCGAGGACCTCGGGTTCGTTGATCTGTGCCCAGAGGTCTTCCAGCGGCCCCTTGCCCTCGCCTTTGGGCGAACCCTTGGCGCCGTACATCGGCCCGCCACAGGTGTTGTAGGTCGGCATCCGGTCGTGGGCGAGGCCGCCCAGCAGGCGATAGATGGGTGCCCCGAGCGACTGGCCGAGGATGTCCCAGAGACAGGCATCGATGGCCGAGATGGCGCGCAGCTCGACGCCTGTGCCGCCCCAGCGGGCCACGCTCCGCGTATACATCGATTCCCAATGCCGCTCGATGTCCCGGGGGTCCCTGCCCAGCAGCATCGGGGCCGCCCACTGGTGGACGAAACCGCGCACGGCATCGGTCGTGTAGTAGGTGTCGCTGGTACCGGTGAGGCCTTCGTCCGTGTGGACCCGGATGAACACCAGGAACGGGAACGGCTCAAGCTGGATCGTCTCGAGCGCCGTGATCTTCATGGGGTCCCCTGGGCGTGGCTGGTCATGCTCGACGGGTCGTTGCCCACACGCGGCGGGTTGCGGCAGCGATGCGGGCGATGGCACGTTCGCCGGCCGGGATGGCGACCGGCAGGGCCACGAAGCCGTGGATCATGCCCGGGAAGCGCTTCGCGTCCACGCGCACACCGGCCGCCGCGAGACGCATCGCATACACCTCGCCCTCGTCGCGCAGCGGGTCGAAGCCCGCCGTGATGACGACCGCTGGCGGCACGTCCCGGAGGTCCTCCATGAGTCCCGGGCATGCGTAGGGATCGTGGTCGCCGTCCCCGGGACCCAGGAAGTTGGCCCAGAACCAGATGACATCCGCGCGCGTGAGCAGGTATCCCTCGGCGTTGGTGTGATAGGACAACGTGTCGAAGGAGGGGCGCACGGCCGGATAGATGAGCACCTGGAGCGAGATCCGCGGCCCATCTTCATCACGGAGACGGATGGAGGCGCCAGCTGTGAGGTTCCCGCCAGCGCTGTCACCGCCCATGGCCAGTCGCGACGGGTCGCCGCCCAGCTCGTCGCCGTACGCAGCGATCCAGCGCACAGCCCGGTCCACGTCATCCAGCTGCGCGTGGTAGCGATGCTCGGGCGCCAGCCGGTACGCGACCGAGACGACCATGCAGTCCGCCGCAACGGAGATCCGCCGGCAGACGGCATCGTGCGTGTCCAGGTCGCCGAGGGTCCAGCCGCCACCGTGGAGGTAGATGAAGATCGGGCGTGGGAAGCCATCGGGCCGATAGACCCGGATCGGGATGGCGCCGGACGGGGACGGGATCGAGGCGTCCCGGACCTCGTCGACCGGGGTCGGCGGACCGTCGAACAACAGCGCCCGCTGGCGATAGACCTCGCGTCCCTCGACCGGCGTCAGCGACCGCCAGGGCGGCACGCCCGCCTCCTGCACGCGCCGAAGGATCTCGGCGGCATCGGGATCCAGGCGCATCAGGCGGCACCAGGACGACCGGAGGCTGTCATCGTGGCGGGGGTCGGTGGGGCGGTCACGATGTGGGCGCTCCGGGAGCGAGCATGCGAGGAGATGTCATGGGGATCCATCGAGCGCTGAGTCTGGAGGGCAAGCGTGCCCTTGTCACCGGTGGTGGCCGTGGTCTGGGCAGGGCCATCGCGATCGGCTATGCCGAAGCGGGTGCTCACGTCGTGATCTGTGCCCGACGGGAGCACCTGCTCCGGGAGACGGCATCTATCATCGAGGACCTTGGCGGCACGGCGGAGTTGGTGGTCGCCGATGTGACCAACGAGCCGGATATCCAGCGCCTTGCGGCGAGCGCGGGCGCCATCGACATCCTCGTCAACAACGCCGCGATGTTCTCCAATCACCCCTGGGAGTCGGTACCCCTGGAGTCGTGGCAGGAGGTGTTCTCGCTCAACCTGTATGCGCCGTTCCGGCTGTGCCAGGTGTTCGCGCCAGGCATGGTGGAGCGAGGCTGGGGTCGCATCATCAATATCGCATCGGTGTACGGCAGGATGGGCCCCAAGTGGCAGTTGTACCCCGAGACCTGGGGGCCATCGTCGTATGTCGCGAGCAAGCACGCGGTCCACGGCGTCACCCACTACCTGGCGCCGCGACTGGCCCGTCACGGGGTGACCATCAATTCCCTCAGTCCGGGCGCGGTCATCACCGCCGACCAGCGTGTGGGCCTCGACGAGCGCGGCGAGGAGCGACTCCGGAAGGCCGAGGAGCTCGTCCTGAGCGAGGTCCAGATGGGACGGGCAGGGGACGCCGACGACTACGTCGCTCCGGCCGTGTTCCTCGCCTCGCCCGGAGCCCGCTACGTCACCGGCCAGGACCTGGTGGTCGATGGCGGCTGGTCCAGTTGGTGAGGCGACGGGTCCCATCGGAGCAGGCGTCTGGTTACGCCAGGACCGACGAGATGAGTCGCCTGGTGTAGTCGTGGCTCGGTGTCGAGAACACGGTGTCTGTGTCGCCGCTCTCGACCACGAAGCCATCCTTCATGACCATCACCGCCTCGGTCAGGTATCGCACCAGTGCCAGGTCGTGCGAGATGAACACGATGGCCAGGCCGCGATCAGCCTGGATGCGCCGCAGGAGGTTGAGGATGGCCGCCTGCGCCGACTGGTCGAGGGACGAGGTCGGCTCGTCGGCCACGAGCACCTGCGGGCGCGGCGCGAGCGCCCGTGCGATCGACACCCGTTGCCGCTGGCCGCCCGAGAGTGACCGCAACCCGGAGGTCGCCTGCCGCTCCGAGATGCCGACTGACGTGAGCAGTTCCAGCGCCTCGGTGCGTGCCTCGCCACGCCGGCCGGGGTGCCACTGCTGGACGGCCTCAGCCACCGCATCGAGCGGCTGCTGTCGTGGATCGAGCGAACCGTACGGGTCCTGGAAGATCATCTGCACCTTCCATCGATTGGCGCGCACGTAGCCCGTGGCACGGTTGCCTGCGGCATCCGAACCGGCGACGAGGTCACCGTCGATGCGGATCGATCCCTCGGAAGGTGCGACCAGGCCGACGATGGCCTTGGCCACCGTGGACTTGCCGCTACCACTTTCGCCGACGATGCCCGTCGATGCGCCAGCGCGCAGCCGGAGGTCGAATCCCTGGACCGCGAGCACGTCGTCCCCCTGGGTCCGGTACCGGACGTGGAGCCCCTCGACATCGATGAGGTCGTCGGTCATCGGATCAGGTGACCTCCTCGGCGCGGATACAGGCGCTGAGATGGGTGTCCACGAACCGGGCCAGCGGCTGCGGACCGGACCGGCACGCATCGATGGCGTGCACGCATCGGGGCCCGAACCGGCAACCCTCGGGCCACGAGCCGACCACGGGCATCTCGCCGGGGATGGCGACGAGGTCCGTGCCGCGGGCCGCCATGCCCAGCCGCGAGTGGAGCAGCGCGTCGGTGTAGGGATGCCGCGGACGTGCCCGCACCTGGGCGGCCTGGCCGAGCTCGACGGTCGCGCCGGCATACATGGTCATCACCCGCTCGCACAGGAACTCGACCACGGCCAGGTCATGGGAGATGAGGATCATGCCCATGTGGAGGTCCTCGCCGAGCTGCCGGAGCAGCGTCAGGATCTCGAACTGGACGGTGACGTCGAGCGCCGTGGTCGGCTCGTCGAGCACCAGCAACGGTGGCCGCAGGGCCAGCGCTGCGGCGATCATGACCCGCTGCTTCATGCCGCCCGACAACTGGTGGGAACGTTCGTGGAGGACGCTGTCGACCCGCGGGATACGAACCACGTCCAGCAGCCGGCGCGCTTCCGCTCGTGCGTCGGCCGCGTCCATCGCCTGCCCGATGCGCAGCGCCTCCAGCAGTTGCGTCTCCACGGTGAGCACGGGATTGAGCCCTGCCAGGGAACTCTGGGGCACGTATCCGATCACCTTGCCCCGGATGGCCCGCCAGTCATCCTCGGTGGCGCCCGTCACGTCCCTGCCACCGATGGTCAGGCGACCACCGAGGACCCGGAGGCCGTATCGCGGCAGGGTGCCGATGAAGCTTCGGCAGAGCATCGTCTTGCCCGAGCCTGACTCGCCTACGATGCCCAGCGAGGCGCCCGCTTCGAGCGTGAAATCGGCGCTGTCCACGATGCGCAGCTCGGCGCCGTCGCGGATCAGGCCGATGCGCAACTGTTCGACGGTCAGGAACGGGGCAGAGCTCGTGGCCGCGTCAGACACGGACCCGGTCCTTGAGCGCTTCGCCGATGAGCGACACGCCGAAGGCCGTGACCGTGAGCACGATGCCCGGACCCACCAGCAGCCACGGAGCGGACATCAGGAACATCCGTCCGTCGGCCATCATCGAGCCCCATTCCGGCGTCGGCGGCCGGACTCCCGCGCCCAGGAACGAGAGAGCGGCGACCGTGAGGATGACGAGCGTGAAGTCGCTCACCCCGTAGGCAGCGGTCTCGCGGAAGCAGTTGGGCAGGATGTGGCGGATGACGATGCGGCCGCGGCTGTAGCCCAGCAACTTCAGGGCGCTCACGAAGTCGAGCTCCCGGAGCGTGGCCGCACGGGTCCGGGCGAGCTTGGCGTAGCGCGCCCAACTCGTGAGGGCGATGGCCACGATCATGCCCGTGATTCCCGTGCCGACGACCGCGATGATGCCCAGCGCGAGGATGAGGAAGGGAAAGGCGTTGATACCGTCGATGAGCAGCGCGACGGCAGTTCGCACGATGCGCAGGTCGGTCGTGGCGGCGACCGCCCCCAGGACGGTACCGATGAGCAGTGGCACCAGCACCCCGACGACGGCCACGAACACGTCGAGGTGGGTGGCCGCGAAGCTGCGCGTGAGGATGTCTCGACCCAACTGATCGGTGCCGAACAGGTGGGCGAGCCCTGGCGGCTCGTTGGAGCCGGCTGCCGTGCCCTCGACGCCGTAGGGGCTGAGCGCCGGCACGAGGAACCCCAGCACCAGCACCGCCGCGATGAGGATGACCCCGGCCTGACCAGCACGGGGCAGCTCCCGGAACCATGCCCGCACGTTCACAGGGCCACCCGCGGGTCGATCTTGAC
>JBBSOS010000220.1:0-5126 GCA_038259505.1 Candidatus Limnocylindrales bacterium
CGTCGGCGGCGCCGCGCGCGTATAGCCGACCACCCTCGATGCGCGGCTCGAACGGCGGCCGGACCCAGAGGTCCAGTGGATCGACCGGCTGGACATCGTAGTGCCCGTACACCAGCACGGTCGGCGCGCCATCGGCGTGGAGCCAGTCGGCGTACACGATGGGGTGGCCGTCCGTGGGCGACGCCTCGACATGCTCCAACCCCCACCGACCGAGCCTGTCTGCCACGAACCGGGCGGCCGCCACCATGTCCGGCCGATGCTCCGACAGCGTGCCGATGGACGGGATGCGCAGGAAGTCGACATAGTCCGCGAGTCGTTCCTCAGCGGTCTCCGCGAGCCAGGCATCGATACGGGCGATGGTGTCGGTCATCGGTTCCCTCGTGGACAGGCAGGGACGACGCGAGGTTGCGCGAACGTCCGCACAGGGTATCGCGGGCCGTCCAGCCCGGGCCTCGAACCCACGGGAAGCTCCAGGCCGTGACCGTGCCGGTCGTGGCGTGGCCGTGTCGGTGTGACCGTGCCCGTGACCCTGGCGTGACCGTGTCGGTGTGACCGTGCCCGTGACCGTGCCGGTCGTGGCGTGGCGGTGCCGTTTGTGACCGTGGCCGTGCCAGATGTCCCGCTGGACGACCTTGTCCGGGTCCCTGTCACATCCGATCGGTGGGCATGCCGCCCTTCGGCACCAGGGCCCGGGCCGGGAGCGTCCTCGTGGCTGCATGGACGGGTCACCATCGCGATGCGGACGGGTCATCCTCGCCACATGGTCGGCGAGGGAGACCTATGCCGGGTGGCACCCGGCATAGGTTCCGCCCAGCGCACATCTGGCGCCCGTTGAGCCGGTCGATGCTCGTACGGTCGCGCCCACACGACATCTGGCGAGGACGCGCTACCGCCCGGGCCATACGGTGCGACTGCGTGACATCTGTCCAGGACGGCCCGCGTGTGCGTGCCCGTGTGTGGCGGGCGCCATCGGAGGATATGCGGCAACTACCCGTTGTGCGGGCGCCATCGGTGGATGTCACCTAGCCGAGGATGTCGAGGTGGGCGAGGCTCGCCATCAGGCGCTTGATGCCCACTTCCGGATCCGGGAACGCGACCGTCACCTCCTCATCGTCACGCGTCAGCTTCGACGAGACCACGGTGCCTTCCCCGAACCGGGCATGCCGGACGCGATCACCGTCCCGGAAGTGCCGCTCGCCGGGCACGATCGGCCTCGCCATTGGCGCTGGCATCGCCCGTGCAGCATCTTCGGTGGGAGCCGTGCCGTAGTAGGCCTGTCGCCGGGCAGCAAGGTCCCGGGACGGCCGGAACGACTCGCCCGGTCGCGGCGCACCCGGCGGCACGACCAGACCGCCGCCCGGCGGCAGCCGGCGAGGTCCCACCGACCCGGCCGCAACGCGGCCACCGAAGGCGCGAGCCCCATGGCTCCGTCGCCCCACCACGGAGTCGAGGAAGCTCGATCGCTCGTCGTCGGGCAGTTGGCTGTCGTCCTCGTCCTGGGTCACGAGACGGGGGCCGTGCATCAGCTCCTCGGGGATCTCCATCAGGAATCGTGACGGCACCGAGAAGCCCCCGCGACCCCAGGTCGCGCGCTGTGCGGCGTGCGTCAGGTAGAGCCGATGCCGGGCGCGGGTCAGCCCGACATAGGCCAGCCGACGCTCCTCCTGCATCTGGCGCGGGTCGTCGAGCGCCCGGCTGTGCGGGAAGATGCCCTCCTCGAGACCCGCGATGAACACGACATCGAACTCGAGGCCCTTGGCAGCGTGCATCGTGATGAGCGTCGCAGCATCCGATCCGGCCGCATAGGCATCCTGGTCGGCCACCAGCGCGGTCTCCTCGAGCAGTCGATCAAGCGCGTCTTCGGGCTCCAGGTCGGCGTATCGATCGACGACCTCACGTAGCTCCAGCAGGTTCGCCCAGCGATCCTCACCATCCTGGGAGCCGTCCATGAGCATCTGGCGATAGCCCGACTCCTCGAGCACCAGGTCGAGCAGCTCGGGGAGCGCCAGCATCTCGACGCGGGCCCGCAGCCGGCCGACGATGGCCACGAACCCGCTGATCGCGGTCCGTGTCCGTGTCGCGAGATCACCCGAGCCCGCGGCGGCCGCTCGCAGTGCCTCCCAGACGTTCCCATCGCGCGCCGTCGCCAGGGTGCGGATCGCCTCCATGGTCCGCTCGCCGATACCCCGGCCGGGCACGTTGAGGATGCGCTCGAAGGCGGCCACGTCCGCATCGTTGCGGAGGGTCCGCAGGTACGCGAGCGCGTCCTTGACCTCGCGGCGTTGATAGAACCGGGTGCCGCCGACCAACTGGTACCGCAGTCCGTAGCGCAGGAACGACTCCTCGATGGCACGGCTCTGGGCGTTGGTGCGGTACATGACCGCGATGTCCTGGAGTCGGTAGGGATGGTCGTCACCGTCGTCCGCACGCCGAGCGAGCACCGAACCTGCCGACCCTCGTCCCGCGACGAGCGCCTCCACCTGGCGCGCGATCCACTCCGCCTCCTCGTCCTCGCGGTCGGCCTCGAAGCGCTCGATGAGGACGCCCCGCGGGTTCTGGGTCCACAGCTTCTTGTCCGTGCGGTCCTCGTTGCGGGACACGACCGCGTGCGCGGCATCGAGGATGAGCTGCGTCGAGCGGTAGTTCTGCTCCAGCTTGACGACCGTCGCATCGGGGTAGTCGCGTTCGAAATCGAGGATGTTGCGCAGGTCCGCACCGCGCCAGGAGTAGATGCTCTGGTCGTCATCCCCGACGACAGCCAGGTTGCGATGGCGCTTGGCAAGCTGCCGCACCCACAGGTACTGCGCCCGGTTCGTGTCCTGGTATTCGTCGATGTGCAGGTAGCGCCAGCGATCCTGGTAGTGCGCCAGCACCGCCGGAGCCTCGTCGAACAACCGGACCGCCTCGTTGAGCAGGTCGTCGAAGTCGAGAGCGCCCGCGTCCTTGAGGCGCGCTGCGTATCCGACATAGGCACGTGCATAGACCTGCTCCAGGTAGCCGTGGGCCGCGGTCGTGGCCGCCGTCGGATCCATGAGGTCGTTCTTCCAGCGACTCACCGCCGAGAGCACCGCGGCTGGTCGCATCTCACCGGTGCCCTGGAGCTCCAGGTCCCGCAGGACCTGCTTCATCACGCCGGTCTGGTCATCGGTGTCATAGACCGTGAAGCGCTGGTCGATCCCGATCGCCGTCCCATGGCGCCGAAGCACCCGGGCGCACAGGGAGTGGAAGGTACCCATGGCCACCTCGCGGCCCGGCTCGCCGACGAGACCCAGGATGCGTTCGCGCATCTCGCTCGCGGCCTTGTTGGTGAAGGTGACCGCCAGGATCCGCCACGCCGGAACGCCCTCGACGCCCATGAGATAGGCGATGCGGTGGGCGAGCACGCGGGTCTTGCCAGAGCCCGCGCCCGCCAGGATCAGCAGCGGGCCGTGCGTCGTGGTCACGGCGCGAGCCTGCTCCGGGTTGAGGCGGCTGACGATGCGAGCCGCCAGCGCCTGCGCGTCCGAGTCGGACCCGACCGGCCCGGCGGCGGGTCGCGCGGGACCTTCCCGGCCGACGCTCGCGACCGCCGAGAACCAGGCCGCCTCCTCGGCGTCGGCCGCTTCCGGGTCGACCGTCGTCGCGGCGGACCGTCGGCGTCGCCGGGGCGCGACCCGGGGGTCGACCGACACATCGGCCGATGCCTCGACCACCTCGTCGTGCAGTGGTTCGGGTGGTGGTGGCAGGTCGGGCCAGTCGAAGGAGTCCTGGGTCACATCGGGCACTGTCCGATGCTACCAGGAGCGTCGCGCCAGCTCGGACGTCACGCCAGGATCGGCTCGCTCGCCACGCGGATCAGGCCAGCGTCGTCAGACCGAGCGGTAACGGCTCCTGGCCACGCGGCGCGCCGATGACATGGTGGGCGCGGCAGCGGGCCTCGTAGCGATCATCCGCCATGCCACCGATGACGATGAGCGGATCGTCCCCGGCCGCCGGCCGGCCGCCGACCATCCGCTGCGTCCGGGTGGCTTCCTCGCCACATACGGTGCAGATCGCGGTCAGCTTCGTGACCTGGTCCGCCAACGCGAGCAGCGTCGGCATCGAGTTGAACGGCCGGCCCAGGAAGTCCTGGTCGAGGCCCGAGACGAGGACGCTCCGGCCCTCGGCGGCGAGCAGCTCGCAGATGTCCGGCAGTCCCGCATCGAAGAACTGGGCTTCGTCGATGGCGACCAGGGACGCTCGTTCAGCACTCACGATGGCCGGGATACCGGATGCGTCGGCGACGCTCCGCGCTGCGAATGCGACCCCACTCCGGGAGGCGACCGAGCCGGCAGGGGTGCGATCATCGAGCTTGGGGCGAATGAGCACGATGCGCCGACCGGCGATCTCGGCCCGTCGAAGGTGCCGCAGCAGCTCGTCGGTCTTGCCGCTGAACATGCAGCCGCTGATGACGTGGATCCAGCCGGTGGTCATGGCCGTCCAGTCTAGTCGGCGACGCTTCCCGGCTCGAGGCTCCAGACGGTGCCGCAGTCCCTGCGCAGCCGCGCAGGGACCGTCAGCGGGTGCGGTTCAGCGACCGAGGACCGTCCGTGTCTTCGGCTGGTACAGGTACCAGAGCATGAGCAACGAGACTGCGAGCAGGAAGATGGCGCTGCCCAGCGTCGAGACGCCCGACACCAGTCCGGCGAGGCTGAGCACAGCGCTCAGGCCGAAGATGGAGATGCCCAGCCCCCAGGACCAGGAGCGCTGCAGCCAGAACCCGAAGGCGAGCACGAGGCTGGCGACCCCGACGACCAGTTGGGCCACGCCGACGATGCCGGCGAACACCGTGCTGCCGGGCTCGTTGACCAGGAATGCAAGCGGAGCGACCTTGAGCAGGGCGAGACCCGCCACCACCATCACGCCGCCCAGACCGGCAGCAAGGATGGTCAATACGACGACAGGGAGCTGTCGGTCCTTCATGTCAGAACCTCCGTCAGCGGGCGATCCGCTGCCCACGCGCGTGACCGTCGGAAAGACAGGACCGACGTCCGGGTGCATGGTCAGGTCCGGTGCTCGCAGGCGACATGAGCCGAAGGTCAGGGGTCCGGCAGGACGGTGTCAGCCGCGTGACAGATAGCACGAGGCCCGGGCCGGTACTCCCTGCC
>JBBSOS010000221.1:0-5087 GCA_038259505.1 Candidatus Limnocylindrales bacterium
CCCGTCACGAGCGACGGGTCCAGACGTCGCCAGCGGGCCTCCTGCTGGCTGACCAGGATCATCACCGCGATGCCCAGCACATAGCCCAGGCCGTAGAAGCCGATGGCCACCGGTCCAAGCTGCAGGGCGGGCGACGGCGAGATCGAGATGAGGCCGGTCAGCACCCGGGCAGCGTGCCACAGAATGACCGATCAACCTATCCTGCGCGCGATGAATGACGGCTACGCGTGGTGGCTGATCCTGGTCGGGATCGCCATCGGACTCGCTCTCATGTGGCTGACCCTCGCGCGCCTGCCACGCGCCGAGGATGACGTCGACCTCGACGAGCGCGAGCAGGAAGCTGGCTGGATCGGTGCCACGATCGAGTCGCGTGGTGGCATCTGCCCCGCACCACTGGCCCTCGAGGTGCTCGACCTGCACCAGGAGTACCTGGTGACGGGCAGTGGCGCCGTCGCACCGCGCCCGATCATCGCCGTCGACCACGACGTGCCCTCGGCGTAGGTCGCCTGGACCCCGGTCATCCGGGCCGGGCGGTACCCCGATGCAGGCTCGCGCAACCGGCTCCCAGACTGGTACGCCGCACATCGGCCAGGTCGCGCACATCGGGACGCTAGAAGGTGCCCGAAAGCACGGGCGGCGAGCCAGGCGTCTCGAGCTGGACGAGGAACTCGTCACCGCTCAGTCCCAGGTCGACCGGGTCATCGACCGGACCGGCCCAGAACGCGAGGTCTCCGTCGAACTGCATGTACCCAACAGGGGTCGTCACGCCATCGCGATCGACCAGGCAGATGTATCGGGTGCCTGCCGGTGGTGCCGTGAGCGCACGGGTCACGACCGTCAACTGCCCCGAACCGGGGGACACGGCTACGAACCCACCCGGTCCTCCATCGGGCGTGTGCAACTGCGCCAACCCGTACCCTTGCCGTTCCAGGATTCCCGCGGTCACGGCCAGGATCCGGGGCGCCTGGCTGGTCTGAACGGGTTCTCCACCACCGAGGCCAAGCGGGCGACCGAACGCTGCGCCGGCCACGAAGAACACCACGGCCGCCGCCGCGGCAAGGGCGATCCAACGGAACCAGGAACCCTCCCGGTCGTGGCCGTCCTCGCGTCGCGGGCCGCGCCGTGCTGTGGTGGACAGGCCCGCGGTCCGGACCGTCCGGTCGGCGGCCTGGGGGGCCGGGAGCCTGGTCAGGTCGGACGGGGGGGCTGGGAGCCTGATCCGGTCGGACGGGGGGGCTGGAAGCCGATCCGTCGGTGGTGCAACGACCGATGATCCGCTCGTCGGCGGGGAGACACGCCCTGGCCCTGTGACCGATGCCGCCCCCATGGCGGTCGCTCCCAAGGCGGCGCCCGTGCGCGGTCGGGTGGTGACTGCACCCAGGATGCGATCTCGCGCGTCGGGGCGCATCCCCATGGCCTCGGGTGCCGCTGCAGCGAGTCCCGCCGACACCTCGGACCATGCGCGCCACTCGGCAGCACAGTCCAGGCAACCGCGGACGTGCTCGCGGATCGCGACGGCATCGGGAGACGGATCGGCGACCAACGTGGTGAGCCCACCGGGTGCCACGATCGCCCCGTAGATCCGCCCAAGGACCTCAGCGTGGTCCATCTGCCGCCTCCACTGATCGGAGGGTCGCCGCGTCGGACGGGGACAACGCAAGATGGGGATCGAGCGTTCCCGCCAGCGTGGACCGAAGTCGGAGCAGTGCGCGGCGCGTCCGCGTCTTGACCGTCCCGATGGGCCAGCCGAGATGCTGGGCGATCTCGGCCTGCGTGAGCTCACCGTAGTAGGCGAGCTCGAGGCACTGGCGCTCATCAGCCGGCAGGATGGCCATCGCGCGCAGCATGACCTCCCGCAACTCGACGCCGTCGAGGACCAGTTGGGGATCCCCGGACTGGTCCTCGCTAATCAGCACCCGCCCGGCGGCAAGCGCGTGATCCTCCCCCGCGTCGGTCGCGTAGAGCGCACTCAAGGGCAGTGCGCCGGGTCGCCGGCCCAGCGCGCGAAGGCGGTCGACCGCACGGTTGCGCGCGATGGTCGAGAGCCACGCCACGAGGGACCCCGCGGACGAGTCGAACTGCTCGACGCGGTCCCAGAGCGTGAACCAGGTGTCCTGCACCACCTCTTCTGCCAACTGACGGTCCCCCAGGCGCCGGAACGCGACACGGAAGATGACGTCGGCATGACGGTCATACAACTCCGCCAGGGCGGTCGCGTCGCCCCGCACCACGGATGCCATCAACGCTGTATCCGGGATCCCGGACACATCGGTCGTCATCGTTCCCTACGTTCCCGTGTCGTCAGCGGTTTTCCGGGTGTCTCGGTGGTTGAGACCGGGGCGCCGTGCTGCCAGCCTGCCACACGTCGGGGAAGCGTGCCCGATCGATCGGCCGGCAACTGGCCCTCGATGCAGCGGACGCCGTCGGGACCCACCATCGCGCCGTGCACGGTGCCTGCCAGAAGGTCGAGGCGGTCCCCCGGTCCCAACCTGATCCGCTCCCCGGACGCGGGGCAAGCACGAACGTGATGGAGCCGGCCGTTGGCAGGAGCACCTTGTCGTGCTCGTGCCGGTGGTCGGCGAACCCTTCGCCAAGGTTGGAGGACATCCGCAGATCGATCCGCGGCATGCAGCGCGCGAGGCTGTGCCCGGTACCCTGTGGACATGACCTCCCTGCCCGCCGTCCGATACCTGTCAAAAAGCGACGTGCTCGCCGCGATGCCCGACCCCGCGGAGCAGTTGCAGTTGGCCGAACGGACGTTGCGTGCCCTGGTCCACGACGCCGACCTGCCGTCCAAGATCGGTGTCCATCCGCGGCCCGATGGGTCGTTCGGTCACGCGATGCCGGCATGGCTGCGCGGGCCGGACGACGATGGAGGAAGGGACCTGCTGGGCATCAAGTGGGTCACCGGCTTCCCCACCGACCGGTCCTCTGGACTGCCCGCCATCCATGCCACCCTGCTCCTGAACGATCCCACGACCGGCGAGTCCCAGGCCATCCTGGACGCAACGGCCATCACGGCGATCCGCACGGCGGCCATCAGCGGTGTGGCCATCCGCCGGTGGGCGCCGTCCGTCGATCCGGGCTCCGTCACGGTCGCGATCGTGGGTGCCGGGGTCCAGGGCGCCAGCCACGTCACGACTCTCGGATACCTCCTGCCCGAATGCAGGCTCATCCTCCACGACCGGGACGGGGATCGCGCGGCTGCCCTCGCCGCGAGCGCGCGGGCCGATGGCCGATTCGCGGACGTCGGCGTGCGGGACAGTCCGGCTGCTGCCATCAGCGACGCGGACGTGGCCCTGACCATGGTCTCGTTCGGGCCGCATCGTCAGTCGGTGCCAGCCGAGGCGTTCGCGCGCACGTCGCTGGTCGTGACGGTGGACTACGACATGTGCCTGCCGGCGGCGGTGGCCCGGGACGCGGCGCTGTTCCTCGTGGACGAACTGGGTCAGTTCCGGGCCAACCGGACCGACACCGTGTTCGCCGGCTACCCCGACCCGACCGCGATGATCGGGGAGTGGCTCGACACGCCGCGGCCACGTGGCAGGGTGGTCGTGACCCACCTCGGTGTCGGACTGGCCGATGTCGTGTTCGGCGATGCCATCGTTCGTGCGGCACGCGCAGCCGGACTCGGCACCGACCTGGCCCGCTGAGCGCGGCCCGACTCGTCTGAGCGTGACCTCATTCGGCGCCGACCTGCATCGGTGAAGCGGACCGGAGGCAGTGCTACTCGTTGATCTCGAGTGGCCCGTCGGGCAACTCCAGCACCACGTCGTCACCCTCGATGGTCACCGGCCAGGTGACCAGGGGCAGCTCGGCGGGCGGGTCCAGGGCATCGCCGCTGAACAGGTCGAAGCGCGACAAGTGCAGCGCGCAGGTCAACGAGTCGCCCGTCAAAAATCCCTTGTCCAGCTCGAAGTACTCGTGTGAGCAGATGCCCTGCATCGCATGCCAACCGTCCCGGTGGACCAGCAGGATGTCCGTGCCGTCCACCTGGACCATGAGCATCGTGCCCTCGGGCACCTGCCCGGCCGTTGCGACGGTGACGCGTTGGCTCACGCGGGACGCGTCACCGATCAGACCGTGGGGCTGCTGGTACGGGTCATGCCCGGGTTGCGGTACGAGTCCATCATGATCGCCTCCGCCATGGCCGTCATCCGGATCTGGTAGACGATGCCCACGACGGCCACGACCACCACCGCCGCGGACCAGTACCACGGCAGGTCCCGTACCGCCTGGAACGCGGTGGTCGTGTTCTTCGATATCTCGTCGAACGTGATCTGCTTGACGATGAGTGCGACCCCTGCGACCACGGCCACAGCGCCGCCGATGGACGTGAGCACGATGATGAGGTACTTGGGGACCCGCAGCACGACCACGATGGCGGCCACGATGACGGCTCCCACGAGGCCGAAGATCAGGCCGGTGAGGTTGTCGCCACCGTTGCCCATCCAGGCCAGCAAGCCAAGGCCCAGGCTATAGCCGACCGATGCTCCGATGAACACGACCGCGAACCAGTAGTACAGGTAGGACAGGATCGCGAACAGGATGCCAACTCCGAACCCGATCACCCAGCCGGTGGCGGTGGACAGGAAGCCGTCGCCGAACAGGGCGGTGACCACACCGGCGCCGAACAGGAAGCCGAAGAAGAAGCCCCAGATGGGCAACAGGATGAGGAACAGCTGGAATCCGTAGAACACGAATCCCAGTCCGATCAGCAGACCGAGCAGGCCGATGGCCGCCGCTTGCATCCAGGGATCCACGATCACTTCCTCCTCATGGTCGCACCGGCACGCGGGCACGTCCGCTGACAGCGTACCGCACGTGTGATGGCGGGATACGTCAGGCCGCCTGTGCAGGCTCCACGGCGCGCGGCCACTTGGCCTCCAGGAGCGCACGCAGCCGGTCCTGCGCCTCTGGCAGTGGGATGCGCGCCACGACCGGCTCCAGGAATGCGAGCACGATGAGCCTGCGGGCGGTCTCGCGATCGACGCCCCGACTCTCGAGGTAGAAGATCTGCGACTCGTCGATGGGACCCACGGAGCTGGAGTGCGCGGCGCGGCGCACGTTGGGCTGGTCGATCTCCC
>JBBSOS010000222.1:0-5010 GCA_038259505.1 Candidatus Limnocylindrales bacterium
CGAGCTTCACGGTGTCCCTTCGAGGGTACGTGGGCTGGGTTCGCCCGCTCATCGCCCGCAGCGGCGCCGATGGGCGGGCATTTCAGGGCTACGCTCGAGTGGCTGGCGCTTTCGAGACCGCGTCGACCAGGGGCATGTCCACGACATGTTCGGCGATGAACCAGACCTGCAGTTCATGGCGCCGCAGGACATCGCCCATCAACAGGTCGTTGGTGCCCCAGTCCTCGTTGCTTTCCGTCGCCTTGATGCCCGCGCGGACCTTCTCGATGATGATCTCATGGGCGTCGAGCAGTCGATCGATCATCACCGGCACGGGCTCGGCTCCGTCGGGCGGACGCGGTATGGTCGTGAGTTCGGCCGCATGTCGGGGGTCGCCCACGGCGATGCCGCCGAGGCTCTGCACGCGCTCCGCGACCAGGTCGATCAGCTCGAGCTGCTCCTCCGCGTGCTTGTCGAACAACAGGTGGAGTTGGTAGAACGTGGGACCGGCGACGAGCCAGTGGTGCTTCTTGTACATCGCGTACAGGATCGTCGTGTCGGCAAGAATCTCGTTCAGGACGCCGATGCTCTCAGCGCGGGCGTCTGCAGCGAGCGCGATGGGCACCAGCCGGAGCGTGCCGTATCGCTGCGTTTCCGGCGCACGCTGACCCAGCTGTGGCTGGGCCGAAGATGTCCGGGCGGGCGAACTCCCGTTGCCCGATGACTTGGATCGCTTGAGTGTGGCCATGGGGGGTGTACCTCGAGGTGCGGCCGACGCCGGGAAGCGTTGGTTGGCGTCACGACCAATGTACGCCTCGGTCGGCCATCTGCTCGTGTCGAAGGCCCGCCGAGACATGCCATGCGCCTTGCGATCCTGCTTCCTGGCCAACTTGACGCGCTGTGACCGCGTGCCTGATGGTGAGCCTGACGATCGACACGCGGAGGAGACCGGATGCAAGGTGGTGATGCGGCCGTCGGTGGCTTCCTTCAGGCGCTGGGCGGACGTGGTTCGTTCGCCGATCAGGGAGCTTCGAGTTCGGGACCCTCGGTCACACCCACGGGTGATGCTCCGGCGCCCTTCGACGCACAGGATGGGCCGCGGCTCGCCGGTCCGTCGGGCACCCACCCGCTCGCGGATCTCTCGGCAGGCGACCTCCTGCAACGAGTGACGGACGGTCTGGAGGGTTCCATCGAGGTCGCCGGACCCGTGCGCATCGGTGAGGGTATCCGGGGTACCATCCGGGTCCGTGCGACGCGCGCCATCGCCGCAGGCTCGGCCGGGATCCGGCTCGTTGGTGTGCTCCTGAGAGAGGAGATGCGCTCCGGACCGACGCGCCAGGCGGATGCGTCCAATGCCGCGACGCAGGCGGCAGCGATCGCCGCTCATGCGGCAGCGAGCGTCGCCCACCTCTCGCCAGGGGGAGCCGGTGCGCCGCCGCTCCCCGTCGCCACCGATACCTCCACCGTCAGCTGGGTCGAGGTGCACGGCCAGGTCGTGGAGGACCTGCGGTACGCCGAGCCGACGCTGCCCACCCTGATGGCGCCCAACCAACTGGTCGAGATCGCGTTCGAGATTCCCGCACCCTGCGTCGGGCCGCCGTCCGCGCATACCGGTAGCGCGCTCATCGCCTGGGCGGTCGAGGCCCACTGGGGCATCGCGATGGGAGCGGACGAGTGGGTCGCGACGGTGGTGGCGGTGGAGCAGCCCGCCGACCTGCTTCGGTCTGGGGTCGTGGCGCTGCCCGCAGACGCCTTGTCCGATGTCGTCATCGACGACGGGGCCTCGATGTCGGTCTCACCGGTACCGCCGCTGGTGCCCGGATCGGCGGTCACCCTGAACGTGGCCTGGCCCGACGCACCGGGCGGTCGCGCGGCGCGGGTCGAACTGACCACCGATGTGCGGGCAATGAACGGGCTATCGGTCGTGTCGGAGCGGGTGCCCGTCGACCATGCGTCGCTCGGCGGGACACAGGTGACGGTGCCTTTGCCTGCGGACCTGCCGCCGACCGTCGTCACCGAGGGGCTCAGCGTGGGGCATCGACTGCGGGTCATCATCGACCGGAAGATGCGCAGCGACGTGGCCGCCGAGCGGCCGATCGTCGTCACCTGATGCGTTGGCCGACCCGCCGCGTGGCGATGGTGGCAGGATGTGGCTGGCCCCCTCCGTGCAAGGATTCGCCCTGATGTGTTTCGACGCCGATGCCCAGCCACCCATCCCTCCGGTCGCCGGTGCGCCGAACGAAGGCCGCAACGTCGAGCTTGCGGCGGACGACGGGACCGCGTTCACGGGCTTCTTCGCGCCGTCCGGGGTGCCGAGTCGGGCGAGGGTACTCATCCTGCCCGACGTTCGGGGCCTGTTCGGGTATTACCGTGAACTCGCATGTCGGTTCGCGGAGGCCGGCATCGGAGCCCTGGCCATCGACTACTTCGGCAGGACGGCCGGGCTCGGTGCACGCGATGCTGATTTCGACTTCATGCCCCACGTCGCACAGACGACGTGGGCGGGCCTGAGCGCCGACATCCGGACAGGCATCACTTGGCTTCGCGACGACGATCCAGCGGCCCACGTATGCACCATCGGCTTCTGCTTCGGGGGTCGCCTGGCATTCGACACTGGCGCGCTCGGGCTGGGACTGGCGGGCACCATCGGCTTCTACGGACTACCTGTGGGTGCGCGGAACGACATCCCGGCACCGGTGGACCTCGCTCGAGAGATGCGCTGCCCCGTCCTGGGCCTGTTCGGCGGCGCGGATGGCGCGATCCCGGGCACGGCCGTTGCGGCGTTCGAGCAGGCGCTGAGCGATGCCGCGGTGACCCACGATCTGGTCACCTACCCCGGCGCGCCGCACAGCTTCTTCGATCGGAAGTCGGCTGACTTCGTCGACGAATCGGCCGACGCCTGGACGCGCGTCCTGGCATTCATCGCGCGCCACTCCGCAACGTGATCGCGGTCCGCGCGCCATAGCCGGGCCCCACAGCGCGTGACGAACTCCGGTCCGGTCCTGTCGCCCCGCGCTCTGGGTCGAGCTGTGCTCGCCCGACAGCTGCTGGTGGAGCGGGTCGACTGGTCAGTCCTCGATGTGGTCGAGCAGCTGGTGCCGATGCAGGCGCAGGTCCCGGTCGACCCATACGTGGCGCTGTGGTCACGCATCCGCGACTTCGATCCAGAGACCCTGTCCGGCATGCTCGAGCGACGGGAGGTGGTGCGCGGTACGCTCCATCGGGCGACGCTGCACCTCGCGTCCGCACGTGACTTCCTGGCCATGCGCCCACTCGTCCAGCCGGTGGCCGAGCGAGGATTTCGCACCGGCAGCCCATTCGGTCGCAAGCTCGCCGGGCTGGATATGGATGCGGTGCTCGCCGCGGCCGCGCCACTGCTCGATGAGCGACCGCGGACGAAGGCTGAGCTTCGGTCACTGCTGGGCGCGATGTGGCCGGATTTCGATGCTGACGCCATCGCGAACGGGGTGGCATACCTGATGCCACTGGTCCAGGTACCGCCGCGCGGCCTGTGGGGTCGGGGCGGCCAACCCACCCTGGCGCGACTCGAGACGTGGCTGGGTGCCCCGATGGACGAACACCCGGATCTCGACCGGATGATCCTGCGGTACCTCGGCGCTTACGGCCCGGCGAGCGTCATGGACGCCCAGGCGTGGTCAGGGCTGACCAGGCTGACGGAGGCGTTCGAGCGACTCCGGCCGAGGTTGCTCACCTTCCGTGCGGAGACCGGCCGGGAGCTGTTCGACCTCCCGGAGGCACCGCGCCCCGACGCGGACACGCCCGTGCCCATCCGGTTCCTGCCCCAGTACGACAACATCCTGCTGGGTCACGCGGACCGACGTCGGATCGTGCCCGACGAGGTGCGAGCGCTCCCCCCGTCAACGCTGTGGGTCGGTTCGGTCCTTGTCGACGGCCTGGTCGGCGGTGCGTGGCGCGTCGTGGACCGCGGATCGACATCGACCATGGAAGTGGCCGCCCGCGTCAAGCTCGCAGCGCGACAGTCGGTCGAGATCGAGGCCGAGGCGGCAGGTCTCGTGACCTACCTTCGCTCGAGTGCCAGTGGTCACGAGGTGCGGTTCGTGGAGTCGATCGGACCGCGGTGACGTCACCCGGACGGGGTGCGGCGGGCGGCACGGCGGCCTGAGGGTTCAGATGGGGTACGGCAGGAACCGCTCCGGGACGACTTCGAGAACCTGGGCTTCGTCGGGTGTGATGGTGACCGAGAACACGCCCCGAAGCGGCTCGGAGGCCATGACCCGATACGCAACCAACGTGAACTCGTAGATGCCGGCGCCGAAGAACCAGCCTCTGGGCGCCTCGAACAGGGACAGGGGTGCGGCCGCCGCCCTGGGGCTGATCAGGAGCGGCACCGCGTCTCCCGTGTACTTGTAGGTCAGCGTGCCACCGGACCCGACCAGCTCACCCTGCCCCTTCCAGGCGAGGTCCACCCGCGGTCCGCCGCCGTCGGGCCGGACCGTGAGGGACATGTTCCGGATGACCTCGACCCGGTCATTGTTGCCGGTGCTCACGAATGCGGGCTGCAGGTACACGTACGAGTGACCGCTCGCGTGACCGCCTGCGAGGCGAACGACACTTGGCATCAGCAGGAGCACGTCGGGCTGACGGGTCGCGACATAGATGCTGGCGATCGAGAGGACGAGCGACAGTATCGCCGCGACCAGGGGTACCCAGCCGAACCGCATCGCGCGCAGGACCATGTGTCGAGGCGGCGGGATCGTGATCGTGTAGGGCACGTGCTGACTTGCGGCCTGAGTCGGCGCAGGGGATCCTGGCACCTCCTGGGACTCGGGCGGATCAGTCGGTTCCGAAGGGCTGTCGGTGCTGGCGTCGGCCACGGTCTGGGGCATCTGACGCACAGTATCATCGGCCCGGCGTCGTACTGGACCAGTGCTCAGCCGAACCACCGTTGGGCATCACCTATACTTGCCGGCCTGGCCGACATAGCTCAGCGGTAGAGCAGCTGTTTCGTAAACAGCAGGTCCTCGGTTCAAATCCGAGTGTCGGCTCCAC
>JBBSOS010000223.1:0-5003 GCA_038259505.1 Candidatus Limnocylindrales bacterium
CCTGGTCATCGACCTTGTCGATGCCCCCGACGCATGGCTGCACCGAGGGCACTCCTCATCCCCGCAGCGTCCGTCAGAGCTGCCACGAGTCCTCAGTCGGCCGTCACGCCACGGATGTGTCTGATGCGCGGGCCGCCGATGTCGCGCGCCAGCATCGGGTGGAGCTCGACGGCGATGACATCGACCCGCCAGGTGACGATCCGCTGCGGCCGCCCGCCCAGCGCGCCATGCTCCTCCGGCCAGCCCGATCGCAGGAGCTGCAGCGCGGCCCGACAGATGCGGGCGAGCTTGCGCCGATCGATCGACTCCTCGGCAGCGCCGAACCGGCCGCTGGTGTGCCCCCGCACCTCGACGAACACGAGATCCTCGGATCCATCAGGGTCGGTGCACACCATATCGAGTTCGTCCCGGCCGATGACCAGGTTGCTGCCACGGATGATCCAGCCGAGCGACCCGAGGTAGCGCCGCGCCACCTCCTCGGCCTCCAGGCCGACCTGCCCGCGCGGGGTGCGTGGATCGGGTACCGGGCTCATCCCCCCAGACTGACCATCAACCCTTCACGCAGTCTGATCGGCCGCATATCGCGTGCTGATCGACGGCGTATCCCGTGCCTACGCGACCGGCCGGGGTCCCGGCTCGGCAGCCGCATCGGTCCACGGCGCGTCGTCGAGTCCGGACAGGTCCATGGCGAGCTGCTCACCCTCGAGCAGGCGTCGGATCCGCTGATAGGTGCGCCGGTGGAACGGCGTCAGCCCGAGTGCCTGGAGCCCCGCGACATGGTCGCGCGTCGCATAGCCCGCGTTGTGTTCCCAGCCGTAGCCCGGATACCGCAACGCGAGCAGGCGCATGAGGCGATCACGGGTGACCTTGGCCACGATCGAGGCGCACGCGATGGCGTAGGAGGTGGCGTCGCCGTCCACGATCGAGGTGTAGGGACCGACGGCGGCCTCGAAACCCACGATCGTGCGTCCGTCCACCAGCACATGGTCGTAGGCGCCGATGCGCCGCAGGGCACGCCGCATCGCGAGGTGGGTGGCGTGATAGATGTTCAGCCGCTCGATCTCGGCGACGGACGCGGCCCCCACGCCCCAGGCGAGGCTGCGACGCTGGATCTCCGTCACGAGCATCTCTCGTTGCCTGAGCGACAGGGTCTTGGAGTCCCGCACGCCGACGATCTTGCGGGTGTTGGGTCGGACCAGCACGGCAGCCGCCACGACGGGGGCACACAGCGCACCGGTGCCGACCTCGTCGACACCCACGACGAGCCGGCGCCCGGCCTGCCAGAGGCGCCATTCCGCTCGCAGGTCAGGGGTGCGGGCAACCACCCGTCAGGTTCCCGGCCGGACGGGGCCGACCGTGGATGACCGGCGCGCGGCGGATGCCCGGCCGACAGCCAGGCGCGGCATCGGATCGGTCAGCGGCGCTCGCGCAGCGAGGCGGCCTTGCCGACACGCTTGCGCAGGAAGTACAACTGTGCGCGGCGTGCGACGCCGTGACGCACGACCTCGATCTTGTCGATGCGCGGCGAGTTGATCTTGAATGTCCGCTCCACGCCGACACCACTGCGCAGTGCACGCACGGTGATGGAGCGGGTGATGCCACCGCCCCGGAGGCGCATGACCGTGCCCTCGAACACCTGGATCCGCTCCCGGGTGCCCTCCACGACCTTGGCCGACACGCGCACGGTGTCACCCGATGCCAGGAGTGGCAGGTCAGTACGGATCTGGTCGGCGACGATGTCGTCGAGTACGGTCATGTCGGATCTTCTCTCGCTCGCTGGGGGCCTGTCTGGCGGCACGCACGCACGCAGGGGCCGCGGCTCCGGTGGGTCGGTGGCGGAGTATATCAGGCCTCGGGTGGCAGGAGGTCCGAGGGTAGCAGGAGGTCCGAGGGTGGCAGGAGGTCCGGTCGCATCCGTCGCGTTCGCGCCAGCGCCTGCTCACGTCGCCAGCGCTCGACGGCGCCGTGATGGCCGCTCAGCAGCACCTCCGGCACGTGCTGCCCCCGGTATTCCGCGGGTCGCGTGTACTGGGGATACTCCAGGAGGCCGGCCGTGAAGGATTCGTCCGCGGGCGAGGCGGCGTCGATGACGCCCGGCAGCAGCCGCAGCACTGAATCGATGACCACGAGCGCGGCGATCTCGCCGCCCGACAGGACGTAGTCACCGATGGACAGCTCGAGGTCGACCTGTGACCGGACACGCTCGTCGATGCCCTCATATCGGGGGCAGACGAGGACCAGGTGACCGGCCGCCGCGAGCTGCTGGGCACGAGCCTGGTCGAAGCGACGACCACCGGGGTCGAGCAGGATCCGCACGGCCGACCCGTCCCGGGGCGCCAGCGCATCGAGCGCCTCTGTCACCGGCTCGGGTCGCAGGAGCATGCCTGCGCCACCGCCATACGGGTAGTCATCGACACTCCGATGCCGCCCCAGGCCCCAGGCACGCAGGTCGTGGGCGTGGACCGAGGCGGCCCCGGAAGCCAGCGCCCGACCCGGGATGCTGTCGGCCAATGGCCCCGGGAAGGTACCCGGGAAGAGCGTGATGACGTCGATGCGCAGCGTCATGGCGCTGCCGGGTCCACCTCGGCGGTGGTCGGTTCGTCAGCAGCCGCCGCCTGCTCCCGTTCACGACGCGCCCGGGTCGTCCGACGGCCGCGCAGGCGCGAGCGAGGCTCGTGCTCGTCGAGTGCCAGCGCCTCGCCATCCACGACGAGGCGACCCTCCGCGGGCGCGAACTCGACGAACATCGAGAGCACCGCCGGGATGAGGATCTCGCCCCTCGGTCCGTCGACCACGAACACCTCGCTGCCGCCCGTACGGAAGATCTCCGTCACGGTGCCGAGGTCCTCCCCCGCCGCCGTGCGGACATGTGCCCCGGTCACCTCGTGCCAGTACCAGGTGTCGACCGGACGGGTGTCGGACGCGACGATGGCTTCCAGGTAGTGGTCCCGGAGCGCTTCCGCCGCGGCGCGGTCGGGCCACTCGAGGAACCGGATGAGGAGGCCCCGTCCATCGCTCTGCGACCAGTCCACGGTCAGTGGCGCGTCACCACCTTCGGGGTACAGGCACGATCCGTGGTCGAACCTCCCGGGATCGTCAGTGAGGACCTCCAGGCGGACGGCTCCCCGGAGGCCGTGGATGCCGCGGACCAGGCCGACCACGAGGCGCTGGGTCCCGACTCGCGCCGCGACCATGGGTGCCGTGTCCGGGCGTGCCGGATCGATCGACCGGGACGCGGTCAGACGATCTCCAGCGAGATCGGAGCCCCCTCGCGGGTGGCCACGACCTTGAGCAGCGTGCGCATCGCCTTGGCGACGCTGCCGTTGCGGCCGATGACCTTGCCCATGTCATCCTCGGCGACGTGGAGCTCGATGACCTGGGTTCCCTCGTCATCATGGATCTCGACACTCACCCCGTCAGGGTCGTCGACCAGGGCACGTGCGACATAGACGACGAGTTCGGATGCTGACATGGCCCTGGCTACCGTGCCGGCAGGATGCCGACCTGGCGGAACAGCCGCGCCACGGTCTCGGATGGCTGGGCGCCCTGGCTGAGCCACTTGCTCGCCTTGTCGGCGTCGACCTTGATGAGCACCGGTTCCTGGCGCGGGTCATAGTGCCCCAGGATATCCAGGGAGCGTCCGTCGCGGGGATTCCGCGCATCGGCCACCACGAAACGATAGGTCGGCTGCTTCGTCGCGCCGACGCGGGTCAATCGGATCCGTACCACGGGAGCTCAGGCCTCCTCAGGCTGAAGCCCGGCGACTCGAGGAGACGCCGGGCAGGGTCTGCGACGTGCGGTGCGCAGGCTCGCGGACCACAACGATCGGATGCAGTCTACTTGACGAACAGCAGCGCCTTCATGGAAGCGATGTCGCCGTCGACCGTGGCGGTCGCCACGAACGTGTCCAGGGCCTCGACCCAGGGCTGGACATTGGTCCGGTAGTCGTCGTCCGAACCGGCCATGGCGGCCAGCAGCGGCGCCGCACCCGCGAGATCCACGAACACCACCCCGGCATTGGGCGTGCCTGCCGCCTGGACGGCGCCCACGAAGCGCGGGTCGCTGGCCAGGGACGCCGCAGGGTCCTGGGCGATGGCCTTTGCCGCGAAGTCACCGACGCCGAGATACAGGTGGCTGTCGCTGACGGCGATGCTGATGGCCGGCTCGAAGGGCATGCTCGAACTGCCAGCGGCGCCTGGCTTGAGTGCGATGGTCGTCACGGTCGTGCCGTCGACATCGGCGTTCGTGACCGTGAAGGGAGCGTTCTGACCGCCACCGACGAGGCGCAGCAGGCCCAGCAGGGTCTGGAGCCGCCGACCGCCACCGGCCTCATCGTTGAGGGTCGCCACGATGCCCGCCGAGACCTGCTGGCCATCGAAGGAGACGCCGACCCCGGCGTCATCCACGAAGTCCAGTGCCTTGTCCAGGGTGGTGCCCAACTGCTGTTCGATGCCCGTGAGCATCTGGCTGCTGTCAGCGTCAGCCGCGAGCTGCAGCTTCATCTGGGCCAGGAGTGCGTCGACCGTGGCGCCGATGTCACGGGTCTCGGCATACATGAGGGTCCCTGCCGGGAAGTGCGCGGCGATATCCGTCTCGCGAACGGACGGCATCGTGGCGGCACTCGCCAACTGGGTGGAGGCGCCGAAGGTCAGGTGATCGTCAGCGGCCTGGACGTATCCGCCCACCCATGCGGGCAGCTGATCGAGCTGGGCCAGCATCGCGCTGCCGCCTGCCTGCTGGGCCAGTTGCGCTTCGATGAACGGCTTGAGCGTCTCGGTCGAGAGATAGAACGAGCCGAGGCGATCGACGGGCTCGGTGGCCCGCGCCGCCTGGTAGGTGGCATCGGCGGCAAGGCTGGGCGTCGTGCCCGCGAGGACGTCGAGGGATGTCTTGAGGTCAGCGACGACCGGGCTGATCAGGAGGTAGCGGTCGGTCACTGCGTACGAGGTGTCGCCGACCGTGGTGATGGTGGCTCCCGCGTAGGCCTCTGTGGTCGGTGTCGA
>JBBSOS010000224.1:0-4986 GCA_038259505.1 Candidatus Limnocylindrales bacterium
CTCGGGCGGGGCCTCGCCGTCGACCGAGCTCGTGGTGCCCGTGCTCCAGCTGCCGATCCCGAGTTCCGCCACCGGCCCGACGCCGCGCGCCAAGTATCCGCAGCCGTCTGCCTGGAGGGTGCCCACGGTATCCCGGACGACGAAGGTGTCGACCTCGGCCTCGTCCGACCTCCACACGACCAGGGAGCCATTGGGGCCCCGCTGGTCCTGGACCACCCGGGCACCGGTCATCTCCGCGACATAGCCCACACCTTCTTCGCGCGGGACCGTCGAGCAGTATGCGAAGCCGGCATCTGCGAACGCCGGGTCCGGCGTGGTCGGCTGCGGGGTCCAGCCCGACAGGTCGGGGCGCGGTCCGAAGAATGCGCAGCCAGCGAGCAGCATCGCGGTGATGGGCATGAGCACGGACCGGCCGCGGACCGGCGACCGTCCGGCACGGACGTGGCGCATCACCGCTTGTTGGAGCCGATGCCCGGACCGGGACCGAGCTGGCTCTCCCGCATCGCTGCGGCCTGGGCGTCGGCGGGGATGTGTGCCGATACCTGGTCCTGGCCGGGGACATGCCGGGCGTGGGCGGCGTCCCCCCAGACGAACGCCTTGGTGCGGTACGCGACGGAACGGATGTGGCCTAGCAGGTTCATGGTCCCTCCTGGCAATGGGGCCGAGTATGGCGCCACGGCCACGCGAGCCTGCCTCGCCGCGGCTGGTCCCGCAGTAGCCACACCGCCTCCGCGGAAGTTCTGGCGTCGATGAGCCGCATCAACTGCGACACCGGCTGCCGCGATGTCGACACAGTAGGTCAAGAGCGGCACGTAGACGTGGCCCAGGTACGTGGTCTGAAGAGTGCGATGGAGCGGGGAGGTGCCCCGCTGGGATTGTTCCTGGAGCCCGACGGAGCCCGACGGAGCCCATGCGCATCGAAGCGACCACCGCGGGCCTGTGGCACTCGGACCTAGCCGAGCGGGACTAACCCGCATCCCGATTCTCACCATCGGTGAACTACTCGATGGCAAGCGACCGGCGCTGCCCCTGTTGGTGCTGCCCACCTACCAGCAAGCTGAGCGGGTCCAGCGGGCACCCGGGCCGCAAGACCTGGGACTGGGATGAGCATCCCATAGCGGGCCAGATCCACGCCCCGGGTAACCCCGTCCGTTACCTGGTGACAAGGCTGCCGGCGAGCCGGTCATGGAGCCCCTGGTGATACGGCCCGCGCGCGGTGGACACCAGCAGCACGATGTACCAACCGAGGCCCACGAACAGGGTCAGGTCCGCGAGCGCGGGGATGAGCAAGTCCACGAAGGTGAGGGGCGCGGACCCACGAGATGACGACCCACCGGAGCAGGCCCTGGCGGCCAGTGGGTCCGACGCCGTGCCTGCGAGTCCAGGGCCGTCGGGGCACGCCAGCTGCCCTCGGGGGCAGTGATACGGCGGCTCGCGCTCAGCCGGCGCCCTTCTTGACCAACTCGGTGATGCGCGCCTCGACCGCCGGCGTCAGTGAGATGACCGCGAACTCTGTCGCCCACATCTCGCCCTCGTCGAGGTTCGCGTCGGGCTGGAAGCCCAAGGTCGAGTAGCGCATCTTGAACTTCGACTTGGGCTTGAAGAAGCAGATGACCTTGCCGTCCTTGCCGTCCCGCGCATACGCGGGCATGCCGTAGTACGTCTTGGGCATCAGCGACGGCACCGCGGTCGTCACGATGGCGTGGATCCGCTCGGCCATGGCCTGATCTTCGGCCGGCATCTTGGCGATGGCGTGGTGCAGGTCCTGGAGACCCTCCGCCCGTGCCTCGGCGGGCCCGCGCTTCGACGCCGACTTCCGCTCGCGGGCGCCGGCTTGCATCGCGGCGCGCTCCTCATCGGACCAGACCTTGTCAGCGTCTGGTGCCAGGTTGCGAGACTTCGTTCCCTGCTTCGTGGGCATCTTCAGGTCCTCCTTGGTGAGGTTGCGGCTCAGGCTGTGGCCTTCTTGGCGGCCTTGCCCTGCTGGAGGATCCGGATCGGATTGCCGAATGGATCGCGGAGGCCCATGTCCGTGCCGTAGAAGTGTTCGGTGGGCTCCTGCGTGAAATCGGCGACACCGCGCTCCCTGAGCGTCTCGTACAGGTCGCGGGCATCGTCGGTGATGAACACCAGGCCGCCCAGCGCTCCCTTGGTGATGAGCTCCCGGAGCTGTGCCGCGGTGGCTTCGTCGTGCAGCGGCGGGCCCGGCTGCTCCAGCGACACCTCGGTGCCTGGCTCGCCCGGCACCCGCACCGTCAGCCAGCGATAGTCGCCCTGGCGGACATCGTTGGCCTTCTCGAGCCCGAGCTTGTTGACATAGAAGTCGAGCGCATCGTCCTTGTCGAGGACGTAGATCGAGGCGACGTTGAGCCTGGTGATCATCTCGTGGTGTCTCCCTGGTGTCGATGTGGACGTCGCTCACCCTAGGACGTGGGGGCCGGCACCGCTTCTCCAGAACTGCTCGATCGCGTCGGTCCCCCCACCGCCACCCGAGGCCGCATCGCCGCAAGCTGGACACAGTTCGGTGCCACGAACGGCCCATGGCCCTGGCGATAGCCGGACGGCGTCTCGCCCACGATGTCGCGGAAGGTCCGGCTGAAGGTCCCCAGGCTCGTGAAGCCGACGTCGAAGCAGACATCGGTGACGCTGCGGTCGGTCTCGCGCAACAGGAACATGGCACGCTCCACCCGCCGCCGCTGCAGATAGCGGTGCGGCGTCTCACCGAAGACATCGCGAAAGCTGCGGCTGAAATGCGCCGGCGAGATGTGGGCGACCGCGGCGATGGCTGGGACGTCGAGCGACTCGGCGTAGGAGCGGTCCATGGCGTCCCGGGCACGCAGCAACCGCCGGTTGAGGTCCTCGGTCTCGCGGCTCATGTCCTGTCGCGGCTCATGTGCTAACGCGGCTCATGTGCTAACGCGGCTCATGTGCTAACGCGGCTCATGTGCTAACGCTACGCGATGCGGCGCGTTCGCTCACGCCCGGGGTCGGAGCGGCCGTAGCCGGCTTCGGCGATGCAGCGGCCGTGCTCGGATCCTGGCGGTGCAGCGGCCACGTCGTGCGCGACGTCGTGTTGACTGTCAACATGACCGATGGTAGGCTCGGCTCGAGCCCCGCTGCCACTCGGTCACGAGCAGGAGACGGCCGCCATGTCTGACCAGGCCCTGCCTGAGGGCTCCCTGCCCACGACCGCCGATCATGGATCGGGTCACGTCGGCCGGGCGTGATCGGGGTGGCACTGCCCGCCGCTGGTGACGCGCCCATCGACGGTGCAACGCCCGACATCGAGCGTGATGGCCCGATCATCGACGCGCACCACGTCGACATGGTGTTCGCGAAGGGAAACCTCAGGACATCGGTCCTGCAGGATGTGACGCTCGCCGTCCGCGCCGGCAGCTTCGTGTCGTTGCTCGGGCCGTCCGGCTGTGGCAAGAGCACGCTGCTCAAGATCCTCGGCGGGCTCCTCGAGCCGACCGCGGGCGGCGTGCTCGTCGGGGGGCGTCCAGCTGCGGAAGCCGTGCAGCATCGCGAGGTCGGGATCGTGTTTCAGCAGCCGGTCCTCCTGCCCTGGAAGACGGCGCTCAAGAACGTGACGTTCCTGCGCGAGCTCATCGAGGATCGAGCCGGACGCGCCCTCGCACAGACTCGCGCACACGACCTGCTCGAGCTCGTCGGCCTGAGCCATGCCGCCGACCGCCTGCCATCTGAACTCTCGGGAGGGATGGCCCAGCGCGTCGCCATCGCTCGCGCCCTCGCCCTGGATCCGACGATCCTGCTGATGGATGAACCCTTCGGCGCGCTGGATGAGATCACGCGGACGAGGATGAACCTGAGCCTTCTCGATATCTGGTCGCGGATGCAGAAGACCGTCCTCTTCGTGACGCACTCCATCTCGGAGGCCATCTTCCTCTCGGACGAGGTGTTCGTGATGGAGGCGCGTCCGGGGCGGATCCGCGAGCGGCTCGTGATCGACCTGCCGCGTCCCCGGACGGCCGATACCCCGGACGACCCTCGGTTCAACGAGTTCGCCAGTCACCTCCGTCATCTCCTGGTCGCCCGAACGGCGGACGACCTGTGACCAGCGGAGCCTCCGGCGTCCCTGACGGGGCGAGCACGGCGTCCGGACGAGCCCTCACCGCTCGCGTCACCGGCGTGCTCGACCGACGGATCAGAGCACTTCTGCCGCCCCTCACCCTGGCCATCG
Organism: Candidatus Limnocylindrales bacterium; assembly: GCA_038259505.1. Taxonomy (GTDB): domain Bacteria; phylum Chloroflexota; class Limnocylindria; order Limnocylindrales; family CSP1-4; genus JAFMJV01. The sequence continues at coordinate 4,205 of JBBSOS010000224.1, forward strand.
TGATCGTCGTCATCTGGGAGCTGTCGATCCCGATCTTCGGGGTGTCGAAGTTCATGGTGGCTCGACCAAGCGAGATCGCCGGGTCCCTGACGAAGCTGGCCGACCTATTCGTCAGTTCGGCGGTCGTCACGAGCTTCGAGATCCTGTGGGGGTTCCTGCTCAGCGTCGTCGTCGGCATCGGCATCGCCCTGTTGCTGACGTGGTTCGATTCGTTCGCACACGCGGTGTTCCCGCTGGTGGTCGCCCTGCAGATCGTGCCCAAGGTGGCCCTCGCTCCCCTGCTCATCCTCTGGTTCGGCTTCGGCGACCTGCCCAAGATCCTGCTCATCATGCTCATCGCCTTCTTCCCCATCACCCTGAACATGCGCGCCGGGTTGACCTCGGTCAGCCCGGACCTGCTGCTCCTGATGCGCTCGGTGGGCGCCACGAAGTGGCAGGTCCTCAGCCGGGTGCAGGTCCCGACATCGCTGCCATACCTCTTCGCCGGGTTGCGGATCGCGGTCACCTTCTCCGTGATCGGCGCGGTGGTGGCTGAGTTCGCAGGTGCCAACCAAGGCCTGGGGTTCCTCATCCAGTACGCGTCGACCCAGCTCGATACGCCGCTGCTGTTCGGGGGCCTGGTGGTCATCTCGGTGGTCGGTTTCGCCTTCTACTACGGTCTGTCCATCGTCGAGCGCATCGTCGACCATTGGTACCCGATCCTGGAGGTGTGACCCAAGACCTGATCGACCAACAAGACGGCCTGGTACGACAGCCATTCGACCCACCATCACAAGGGGGAC
>JBBSOS010000225.1:0-4953 GCA_038259505.1 Candidatus Limnocylindrales bacterium
ATGGGTGCCCGCGATTCCAGGTTGTCGGGGTCGTCGTCCTCGCCGATGATGACGCCCTTGGCATCCTCACCATCGGGTGCCTCGCCGGACGCCTCGATGGTCGATTCCGTGGCGCTCGGCTCGGCCACCTCGTAGCCCAGCTCGTTAGCCACGAGCGTCGCGGTGTCCCGGTCGATGACCTGGTTGATGCTCGCGAAGATGCCGCTCTTGATGAGCTCCCTGATGATGTCCGCCGGGTTCACGCCGAGGAGCTCAGCGAGCTCCTTGACCATGATCGACGCCGGGATCTCGATGCTGCCCCGCGCGGCCGGGTCGATGGTCTGGACGGCGCCGTCGTGGGAGCCGTCGGGACGCCGGGGGGGCTTTCGGGGTCCACGCGTGTTGCGCGTCCCGCTTCGACTACGAGCCATGATGACCTCCGTGGAGCGACGCGAGGTCGCCGTGCTCGAGCAGCTGCTGCAGCTCGGCGGGGATAGGTGGTGAGAGTGCCCGCTGGAGGGCTGAACGCTTGAGGGCCGCCTGCCAGCACGAGCCGTCGCGACACAGGTATGCACCGCGGCCGGGCGTTCGGCCCGTCACGTCGGCGATGACGTCGCCGGCGGGCGTGCGCACGATACGCACGAACTCACGTTGCGGTCGCTCCGTCCGACAGGCGACGCACGTCCGGACCGGCACGCGCCGCGGTGCCACGGCCGAGGCGGCGGCTACGACGCCACCTCCGTGGTCACGGTCTCCCCGGGGGCCTCGTCAGCCACCGCGCCGAGGGTGTCGGGCTCGGCCGCCGTATCGGGCTCGGCCGCAGTATCGGGCTCGGCCGCAGTATCGGGCTCGGCCGCCGTATCGGGCTCGGCGAGCGCAGCGACACTGGTGTCCACGCTGACCTTCGGAGGCGCCTGGTCGCTTCGGATGTCGATCCGCCAGCCGGTCAGCTTGGCCGCTAGCCGGGCGTTCTGCCCCTCACGTCCGATGGCCAGCGACAGCATCCGCTCTGGCACGGTCACGGACGCGATCCGGCCATCCTCGTCGATCTCGACGCCCACGACCTGGGCCGGCGACAACGCATTGGCCACGAATGTGGCCGGGTCGTCTGACCACGGGATGACATCGATCTTCTCGCCACCCAGCTCGGCCACGACGGACTGCACCCGCCCACCGCGCTGTCCGACCGTGGCGCCCACGGGGTCCAGACCCTCCTGCCGACTGGCCACGGCGATCTTGCTCCGGCTGCCCGCCTCACGGGCGATGGCCTTGATCTCCACGGTGCCGGCATGGATCTCGGGGACCTCCAGCTCGAACAGGCGCCGCAGGAAGTTCTTGTGCGTGCGGCTGACATATATGAGCGGCCCACGGGTCGTCCGGCGTACCTCCATCACGAAGGCCTTGACGTGCTGGCCGATGCGGTAGTGCTCGGTCGCCGACTGGTCGGTCGTGGGCAGCACCGCTTCGGCCTTGCCCAGGTCCAGGATCACGCCTCGCGGCTCCACGCGACTGACCGTGCCGGTGATGATCTCGCTGTCGCGGTGCGCGAACTCGTCGAACAGGTTCTCGCGCTCCGCCTCACGCAGCCGCTGGCGGACGACCTGGCCCGCGATCTGGGCGCCCACCCGTCCGAAATGCTCGGGATCGAGCTCCTCGTATTCCACGAGGTCACCCAGCTCCGCGTCGGGCCGGTGGGCATGGGCCTCGTCGAGGTTCCACTCAGTGGTCGGGTCCTCCACCTCGGAGGCGACGATCCGGGCGCGGAACACGCGCATCTTGCCGGTGTCGCCGTCGATCCTGACGTGGACGTCCTCGTAGCCGGGGGCCACCCTCCGGTACGCCGACTGGATGGCGTCCTCGATGGTGTGGACGAGCTGTTCCCGGGGAACGCCCTTCTCGGCATTGAGCTGGAGGAGGGCGCCGATGAAGTCGCGGTTCATGTGCCCCTCCGTACGCTTGTCAAGGTGTCAGGAACGTCCCGGCCATGAAAGAACGTGGGGGTCACCCACGTTCACCAGGCGGCCGGACGCTGTAGTTGGGGGAGTATAGCACCGGGTGCCCGCGCCCCAACGTGGCCGCAGGTCGGGTCCCCGGGCTAATAGGCCCGAGCGAACAGCACCCGGCGCTCGGATGGCCGGCCATCGACGATGCAGGCACCGGCTTCATCGGGTGCGTCGAACGGGATGCACCGGATGGTGGCGCCGGTATCGGCGTTGACCTGCCGCTCGCATTCGCCCGAGCCGCACCAGGGCGCCATGAGGAAGCCGCCGTGTGCGTCCAGGGCAGCCCGGAAGTCGTCGAGCGTATCCACGTTCCGCGTGTTGGCCGCCCGGAAGTCGAGCGCTCGCTGGAACACGGCAGCCTGGTACGCGGCGAGGCGATCCGGCAGGTCCGCCGCGATGGCCGGGAGCGCGATGCTCTCCTTGGCCCGGTCCAGCCGGCGAACGAGCACCGCCTGTCCGGCCGCCACGTCTCGGGGGCCGATCTCGAGCCGCAGCGGCACGCCCCGCAGCTCCCAGTGGTTGTACTTGAAGCCCGGTGACCCTTCACGCCAGTCGACCGTGTAGCGCAGCGGACCGGAGACGGTGTGGACGTCCGCGAATCCCGCCTCGAGCTGCTCGATGGCACCAGCGACGGCCACGCGCTCCTCTTCTGACCGGAAGATGGGCACGATGACCATCTGGTGTGGCGCGACGTTGGGTGGCAGGACCAGGCCCGCCTCGTCACCGTGGGCCATGATCGTGGCGCCGACCATGCGCGTCGAGAAACCCCAGGAGGTGCCCCATGGGTTCTTGCGCACGTTGTCGCGATCGAGGAACTCGATGCCGGCGGCCCGGGAGAAGTTCTGGCCCAGCATGTGGCTGGTACCCGCCTGCAGCGCCTTGGTGTCGCGCATCATCGCTTCGATCGCATGCGTATGGATGGCGCCCGGAAAGGTCTCCGCCTGGCTCTTGCGTCCCCGGATGACCGGGATGGCCAGCCACTCCTCGGCGACCGCGCGATAGGCCTCGAGCCCGGTCGCGACCTCCTCGGCAGCCTCCTCCTCGGTCGCGTGGAACGTGTGGGCTTCCTGCCACAGGAACTCCGTGGTGCGCAGGAACAGGCGGGTGCGCAGCTCCCAGCGGACGACGTTGTTCCACAGGTTCATGAGCAACGGCAGGTCGCGGTAGGACTGGATCCAGTCCTTGACCGAGTCGGCGATGATCGCCTCGGATGTGGGCCGGATGGCGAGTGGCTCATCGAGCTCCTTGCCGCCCGCGTGGGTCACCCAGGCGACCTGGGGGTTGAACCCCTCGACGTGCTCGGCTTCCTTCTCCAGCAGTGATCGGGGCACGAACAGCGGGAAGTAGACATTGCTGTGGCCTGTCCGCTTGATGTGCCGGTCGAGCTCGTCCCGCATCGACTCCCAGATCGCATAGCCGTAGGGCCGGATGATCATGCAGCCGCGGACCGGCGAGTAGTCAGCCAGCTCCGCCTTGAGGACCACGTCGTTGTACCAGCCCGGAAAATCCTCGGACTGGCTGTGGATGCTGGGACCGAAACCGGACTTGGACATGCGTGCTGAGGGCTCCTGCGGGACGAGGCGACCTATCGCGGGACGGGCGACCTATCGTAGCGCAGCCGACGCGACCGCCCGAGCCAGGCGCCGGGCGCTCGCGGATCAGGCGGGGATACTGACTCGACCGCCGTATCGCTGCTCCACGTAGTCATCCAGGATGCCGATGAACTCGTCCACCAGGCCGTCACCCCGGAGCGTGGTCCGCAGGGCACCGTCGACGAACACCGGGGCCACGGGGTCCTCGAAGGTGCCCGGCAGCGAGATGCCGATGTCGGCGTGCTTCGACTCCCCCGGGCCATTCACGACACAGCCCATGACAGCCACGTTCATGTCCTCGACACCCGGGTAGCGAGCGGCCCAGTCGGGCATCTGGTCGGCGATGTGACCCGTGATGCGCTCAGCCATGACCTGGAAGAAGGTGCTCGTGGTCCGGCCGCAGCCGGGGCAGGCGGAGACCTGGGGCAGGAACGACCGAAGACCCAGGGACTGGAGCACCTGCTGGCCGACCAGGACCTCCTCCGTGCGGTCGCCGTCGGGCCGGGGCGTCAGCGATACCCGGATCGTGTCGCCGATGCCCTCGTCGAGCAGGATGGACAGCCCGGCGGTCGACGCGACGACGCCCTTCATGCCCATACCCGCCTCGGTCAGGCCGAGGTGCAGCGGATAGTCGCAGCGAACCGCCAACTGGCGATAGACGTCGACCAGGTCACGCACACCACTGACCTTGGCGCTGAGGATGATCCGGTCGTGCCCGAGACCGGTCGCCTCGGCCAGCTCCGCCGACCGGAGCGCGGACTGCAACATGGCCTCGATCAGGACGTCCCGGGCATCCCGGGGCCGGGGCGAACGGGCATTGGCGTCCATGAGCTCGGTCAGCAGCGCCTGGTCCAGGGAGCCCCAGTTGACGCCGATACGGACCGGCTTGGCGTATTCCACGGCCACGCGGACGATGGTCTGGAAGTGCTCATCGTGGCGCTTGGCACCGACGTTGCCCGGATTGATCCGATATTTCGCGAGCGCCCGTGCCGCCTCCGGGAACTCCACCAGGAGCTGATGGCCGTTGTAGTGGAAATCGCCGATGAGCGGCACCCCGATGCCCAGGTCGTCGAGCTTGCGCCGGATGACCGGCACCGCAGCGGCCGCAGCGTCGTTGTTCACGGTGATGCGCACCAGCTCCGAGCCGGCATGCGCGAGCGCCGCGACCTGGAGTGCCGTCGCGTCCGCGTCTGCGGTGTCCGTGTTGGTCATGGACTGGACCACGATCGGGTGCGAGGAGCCGACCGGCACGCCCGCGACGTCGACCGTGACCGTGCGGCGCCGCCGCGGCAACGAACCGTTCTGGCTCATCCGCCGACGAGCCTGCGCACGTCGAACAGCGTGATCCAGGCGAGGAAGGCCATGAGGCCGACCCAGCC
>JBBSOS010000226.1:0-4938 GCA_038259505.1 Candidatus Limnocylindrales bacterium
AAGATCACCACGGGCACCCTCAAGGCGGGTGCCAACGAGGTCCTGATGGAGGAAGCCTCGCTGGTCTGCGAGAGCTTCACCCGGGCGTAGGCACGCGCATGGCCGCGCTCGCGATGGCGGCAGCTGGCGACGCGCCGGGTGCCCGGGCACCTGCGACCGGGCTGCGGACGGAGTTCGCGTTCGTGCTGCCGCGGGGCTATGTCGACGCTACCGGCGCCGTCCATCGCGACGGCACGATGCGATTGGCAACGGCCAAGGACGAGATCGTCCCGCAGCGGGATCCCAGGGTCCGCGAGAACGAGGCGTACCTGACGGTGCTCCTCCTGTCGCGCGTGATCACCCGGCTCGGTTCGCTGTCCGAGGTCCATCCGGGGATCGTCGAAAACCTGTTCGCGTCGGACCTGGCGTTCCTCCAGGACCTGTATCGCCGCGTCAACCAGGAGGGCACCACCCAGGTCGCCGTCAGTTGTCCGGCCTGTCAACACGGCTTCGCGATCGACCTGGGAGCAGACAGCCTGGGGGGATCGTGACGTACGCCACCGACCGTCTCTTCGAGGAGGTCGCGTACGTGGCTTATCACTTTCACTGGTCGATGGACGAGATCATGGACCTGGAGCACGCCGACCGGCAGCGCTTCGCGTCGGAGATCTCGAGCATCAACCGTCGCCTGACCGAGGAGGAGTAGTACGCCATGCGTCTGCCCTGGCCATCCCGCCGCGCAACTGGTCACCGGACCGGTGGCGCCGACGCCGCTGTCGCGGCCGGGGAAGCCGCGCAGTCCCGGGGCATGCTGCCTGCCAGGCGATCGGAATGGCGCGAGGTGGGCTCGCTGCGACCATCGTTCGTTGCCGACCCGGGCATCCGCCTGCAACGGTTCGACGCAGCACTCGCCGGCAGCCAGGTGCCGGACCCCATCCTGCGACCACTCGGCCATGAGCGGCGCGCGGATGGCCCCGCAGGCCTGGTGTCGGGTCTCACGCGACCCATCATCGCGCGGGTCGGTGCAGGCGGTGGCGACGCGAGGACGCTGTCCCTGCTGCGGCGGCACGCGGCCCCACGCGCGGATGCCGTCGACCCCTCGGGCGAGACCAGCGACCCGGGAACCACGGATGAACTGGGGTCCGCTGCATCGATGCCGGCCGTGGCACTCCGGAGGCCGCCGCTCGCGATGTCCCCTGTGTCGGTGGTCGCCCGGTCACTGACGAACGCGGGCACGCCGGTCGAACGAGGCCGACCTGTGCCGTCGAGTGCAGGTGCGATGCACAGCCAGCCCGGTCCCGTCTCGCCCATCACCGGGGCGATTCCCGGCACCCTGGCACACATCCCGGTCAGGGGGACCGGAGGCCCGCCGTCCAGCCCGCCGGCACGAACGATCCTCCGCTCCCCTGCGGGCTCGCGCGTCCGGCTCGGTCCGCCCATCGAGCCGGGCAGCGGAACGCCCTCAGGGAGCGGAACGCCTGCCACGACGGGCCGTGACTCGTCGGTGATGGGGCCAGTCAAACACGCCGACCCGACCGCCGGCGACCAGGGCGGGCCGGCCGCCAGGCGCAGGCCCGACGACGCACCCGGGGATGCGCCGCTGGTGGGTGGCGCACACCTCGGGGTCAGCGCGGTGACCACCGGCCGCGACGGGTCGGAAGCTGTGCCGAGCGCTTCGACCAGCACCTGGTCGGCACCGATCGGCCTGGTGCTGTCACGTGTCATCGCGAGTCCGGGGACCACTGCATCCCACGACCTCGAAACGGGCAGCGTGGGGGCGGGCGCCGGGCAGGCCGTGACCGTGGCCCCGCTGGTGGGATCCGACCCGTTGTCCAGGACGACCTGGCCCCCCAGCGAGCCGAGTGGCGCGGACCGGCCGACCATGTTGGACACATCGGGCCGATCGGGCGGGGTCGGAGACCTCGACCACCGTGCGGTGCATGACTCATTGCCGATGCGAACGACCGCGATCGGGTCCGGGGATGGGCCACTCGCACCTGACCTTGTGCCTGGGACATCGCCGTCGAGCGTGAGCGGGGGCCCGAGCGATGCGTCGACCATGCAGCGCAGCGCGATCACGACGGCCGGGACATCAACGTCGCGGGTCGCCGCGCGGGTCGCCGGGGAGCCGGGCCATGGAACGACGGCGACGCGCGGCGTGCGCTCCGTGCCCGTCGGGACCCCTGGGCTGGCATCGACCGGCGGTGGCGCAGCGTCCTGGGCGTCGTTCGGCGGCTCGGTCCAGCGCCTGACCAATCCCGTGAAGGTCCCGCGCGCCACACCGTCGGCCACGACGCCGTCCGCAGCGGCGCCGACCGCAGCCACTTCGTCCGCTACGTCGCCGTCGGCGATCCTGGTCCTGGCACGTCAGACGAACCGCGACGTCGTGAGCGTCGGCTCCGCCAGCCACGCCGGGACCCCCGGCGCGACCGTGTCGCGGGCGATCGACGTGCCGTCGGTGGGCGCACCGGCAGATCGGGATCGGGTCCTGCAACTGGCCGAGGGGGACGCCGGCGCAGCCGCCCCGGATGCCGGTTCCGCCAACGGCACCGCCGCGGCTGCCGGACCCGCCGCGGGCGGCGTCTCCGCGATGCTCAGCGACCGGGACATGGACGAGATGCTGCGCAAGCTGTACCCGCGCCTCCGTCGCCACCTCTCGAGCGAGCTGCTCGTCGCGCGCGAACGCGCCGGCGCGCTCGCGGACCTGCGGTAGGCGGGCGCGATGCCGGAGACAGGGCTCAGCCTCCGCTTCCAGGTGACCATCGACCACCAGGTCGAGCTGGGCAACTGGACCAAGTGCGAGGGACTGTCGGTCGAGTGGGAGATGCAGGAGTATCGGGAGGGCGGCCTCAATGAGTACGTCCATCGACTGCCCGGACGTCGCAAGTACCAGAACATCAAGCTGACACGACCGCTCGACCAGGGATCGGCCAAGGTCGCGGCATGGATCTCGAAGGGTGAGGGTCCGGCTGCGGGGCACACCGCCCAGATCGCCATCCTCGACAGCGAGGGCACCTCCATCGCCGACTGGGACGTGATCGACGTCTGGCCGGCCCGGTGGACCGGTCCGAACATGGATGTCAACGGCAAGGATGTGGCCATCGAGACGCTCGAGCTGGCCCACAACGGCTTCGTGGACTGACCGATGGCCCCTGGATCCGCCGGTCTGTCCAAGGCGACCCTCCGGGTCGTGGCTGGTTCTCCCAGCCACACCGAGCTTCGGTTCCTGTACAACCCGACCGAGTACACCGTGACCAAGGGAGCCACCTGGAACCGGCCGCAGAGCACGGGCGCGAAATCGGCGACCAAGCCCCAGTTCGGCGGCACCAATCCCCAGACCGTCCAGATGGAGATCTTCTTCGACGCCTTCGAGCAGGGGACCTCGGTCGGGGACGATGTGGCCACGCTCCTGGAGTGGACCAAGCCGACCGCGGCGTCGGTCCAGCAGAAGAAGCCCGAGCCACCCATCCTGACGCTCGACTGGGGCCAGAACAAGGCGCTCGCCGACTTCCGGGGCTACATCAAGTCGGTGAGTGCCAAGTACACCCTGTTCGACGGCTCCGGCAACCCGCTCCGGGTCAGCGCCAACGTGACCCTGGAAGAGGTGCCTACCGATCCGGCTGGGCAGAACCCCACGTCCGGGAGCCGCCAGGGACGTCGCAGGCACGTGCTGACGGAAGGCGAGACGCTCCATTCCATCGCATGGGCGGAGTATGGCGACGCGACGCTCTGGCGGGCCCTCGCCTCGTTCAACGGCCTCGATGACCCGACGCGCGTCCCCATTGGCACCGCGGTGCTGGTGCCCACCCTCACCGAAGCGACGCGGCTGGCCTGACGATGCCCGACGGCGACTTCTCGCTCCAGGCGACCATCGAGATCGACGGCACCCCCCTGCCCGACGCGCTCCAGCCGCTGCTCGAGACCGTCGTGGTCGACGACCATCTCCATCTGCCGGCGATGTTCCTGCTGGCGTTCCGGGACCTGGATCACACCGTGCTCGCGACCGCGGCCATCAAGATCGGGTCCCGGGTGGTCATCAGCGGTGCGGCGCTGGGCGAGGCTGCGCCCAAGCCACTCGTGACCGGTGAGGTCACAGGTCTGGAGGCGGAGTACGACGCACTCGGCGCCCGCGCGATCGTACGTGGCTACGACCCGTCCCACCGGTTCCATCGCGGTCGCCGGACGGAGACGTATCGAAACGTCACCGACTCCGATATCGCGCAGACGGTGGCTCGCCGTGCCGGGGTCGAGATCGGCGTCATCGATGCCTCCAGCACGACCCATGAGCACGTGTCCCAGGCCAACACCTCGGACTGGGTCTTCCTCAAGGCCCGGGCACGAGAGATCGGCTACCACGTCACCTTCGAGGCCGGCAAGTTCCAGTTCCGCAAGCCCGAGGCTGCGAGCGGCGCGCCATCGAGCGGTGACTTCGAGTCGCGTGACCCGCTGCAACTGGTGATGGGCCAGGACCTGCTCGAGTTCCGGCCCCGCATCACGTCCTCCGAGCAGGTGGACGAGGTGGAGGTGCGCGCATGGGACCAGGTGAACAAGGAGGTCATGGTCGCCACCGCCCCGGCAGCGACCACCAGCGCGCAACTGGCGTCCGACCCGGTCTCCCTGGCCCAGACGTTCGGCGGTGGCCGGCTCGTGTCCACCGACCAGCCGCTCGACAACCAGTCGGCGGTGGATGTGGCCGCACAGGCGCTCGCCGAACGCATCGGGTCGGCCTTCGCCGAAGCCAACGGCGTCTGCCGTGGGACACCCACGCTGCGGGCGGGCACGCCCTTCAGCGTCTCGGTCGTGGGGCCCGATTTCGAGGGACGCTACCTGGCCACGACCACTCGTCACGTCTTCGACCGGGATGGCTATCGGACCGAGTTCAGCGTCAGCGGCCAGCAGGACCGGTCCCTGCTGGGGCTCGTTGGCAGCCGGTCAGACGCCGCGGGCGGTGGCAAGGTC
>JBBSOS010000227.1:0-4851 GCA_038259505.1 Candidatus Limnocylindrales bacterium
GCGGTCACCCACGGTCCCCTTCGATTCCAGGTCCTTGCCTGCCTCAGCCGCAGGGATCAGGGGTGTTCGCGTAATCGTACGGAGGCGTCGCGGCTCCGTTCGCGAAGTACGCGTTGAACACGTCCTCCGGATACGGGTCGGTCGCGGGCTGCGGGAAGATCGATGCGGAATCGGGTGTCATGCAATCGCTGTACCAGTCCGGCAGGTCCGCCTGGGTGATGGCCGGGAGCTCCACGAGGATCGTGTTGAGCAGGGGCTGCTGGCCCATGACCGTCCGCAACGCGGCGCGGAAGCCACTGTTGGCGGTCGGCACCGGGAGCACGGCGTTGCCCGTGAATCGGAAGCCATCTGGGTTTTCGTGCCAGAAGCCCAGGGCATCTCCGGAGATGGAGCCCGTGACCAGGGGCACGTCGCGGCCGGCGGCCGTGAACGCCTCGGTCACGATGCGCGTCTCACTGCCGGATGTCCACACCGCGTCGATGTCGGCAGGATTCGTGGCGAGCGTCTGGGTGATGACGGTCTGTGTCGTGGTGGGTGTCCAGTCACCATTGACGGTCGCGACCACCTTGAGGCCCGGGAACTGGGCGAGCGCTGCCTCACGGCCCGCTGCCTGCATCGCCACGATCGGAGAACCGGCGATACCTTCGACGACGAGCACATTGCCCTCGCCGATCTCGTTGCCGATCGCGGTCATCATGTCGTAACCCCACCGGTACCAGTTGGAGTCGACGTTGATGGCGTACGGGCTGGTCGCAGCGCCGGAGTTGGTGACGACCGGGATACCCGCCTCGTAGGCGGTCCCGATGACCCCGTCGAGACCGCTCGTCGAACCAGGGATCGTCAGGATGACGTCACAACCCTGGTCGATGAACGACTGGATCTGGGTGATCTGGAGGGGGACGTCGCCGTTCGCGTCCGCCATGACGAATTCGGACAGCACACCGGCCTTGATGAACTCATCCGCGAGACGCTTGGTCTCGTTGGTGAGCGCGACCCGCCATGGATTGCCCTGATAGGACTCCGAGTAGCAGAACTTCCAGGGACCAGCCGCCGGATCCACCGCGGGTGCGTTCGCGACGGTGACCGCTCCCGCGTAGTTGTCGTACAGCACCGCGAGATCCGGGGGCAATGACGAGATGATGCTCTCTGCAGTCCCGGGCGAAGCGGCCGCGGGCGACGCGGCCTCGGGCGACTGAGCGGCCACTCCGGCCACCGTGGTGGCCAGCAGCGCCGCTGCCGCGCCCACCGTAAGCAGACTACGCATCATCGGGTTCTCCTTCCTGCCACCACTGGCAGGCCATGTGTGTATGGCCGGTGCTACGCCGCCGACCGGTCCCGACTATGTATAGCGCTCCCTCACGACTGCGTCAAACCGCCTGACCGCCCCTCGCAGTAGGGACGCGATCGGGTGGCTGCGACCTGTGTTGCGGCGGCAGCGCGGCGAACCGCTGGACCGATAATGGGCATTGCACGTGGTCGGTCGTTCCACGGTCGAGGTGAGCGACGGGGGACCCGGTTGTGGTTGCTCCGGTACCTTGAAGGCCGACTGGTGGTCCACATCACGGAGGTACCTCGACGATGAGTGTCCTGATCACGGGGGCCGCGGGCGGCATCGGCTCAGCGATCGCGCGGACGCTCGCGGCTTCCGGCTTTCCCGTCGCCCTCGGAGACGTGGGTGTCGATCAGTGCCGCGCACATGCGGCCGAACTGGAGGCATCCGGGGGACGGGCCTGCGCGGTCCCATTGGATGTCACCGACGAGGTATCGGTGGAGGCGGCACTCGACGCGGCGGAGCTCGTCCTCGAGCCGGTCGACCAGGTGGTGACCTGCGCGGGCGTCATCCGCAAGGCGCCATTCCTGGAACTGACGGTGGAGGGGTGGGAGCGGACCATCGGCATCAACCTCAGGGGCACCTGGCTCGTGCTCCAGCGGGCGGCGCGGCGGATGGTCGCTGCGAATCGCCAGGGTGCCTTCGTGGCGATCTCGTCGGTCGCTGGTCGCAGCGGCAGGGCAGCCGCCGTCGACTACGCGGCGAGCAAGTCCGGCGTCATCAGTGTCGTCCGCTCCGCAGCGCTCGCGCTCGCGCCCCACGGTATCCGCGTCAACGCGGTCTGCCCAGGCGTCGTGGACACGGCGATGACCGACGCCATCCACGAACAGACGGCTCGAGAGCTCGGCATCGACCGGGATGGATCGCTGGCACGTATGGTCGCCGGCATCCCGATCGGACGCATCGAGTCGCCCGATGAGGTGGCTGATGCGGTCGCGTTCCTCTTGTCCCAGCGCGCGCGCTACATCACCGGCCAGGCGCTCAACGTTGACGGCGGGATCGAGATGGACTGAGCACGCTCGCGGCGACAGCCTGACGGTTCGGCGGGTGTGCCGGACCGCGTGATACGGTCGGGGCGTGGTGGAGAGCGAGGCGCGCGAGACCGGGGACCCGGCGGGCATCGGCTGGCTGACCTGGCGACTCCGGAAGGAACTCGGTAGCCACGCCCGGGACGACGCCGGGACGCGTGCGATGTACTCCTCGGACGCATCGAACTATCGGGTCGTGCCCAGCATGGTCGCGGCACCCGGCTCGGCGGACGAGCTGGCGGCCGTCGTGGGTCTCGCGGTCGAGGCCGGGGTGCCCATCACGATGCGCGGGGCCGGCACCAGCATCGCCGGCAACTCCATCGGCAGCGGCCTGGTCATCGAGACCCGACGACTGGATCGCATCCTGGCGCTCGATCCGGATGCGCGCACCGCCACGATCGAACCGGGTGTGGTCCTGGGGGCGCTCAATGCCCGTGCGGCGACCCATCGCTTGCGGATCGGTCCCGATCCGTCCACCCACAGTCGCTGCACCCTGGGCGGCATGATCGGCAACGATGCGTGCGGCTCGAGGTCGGTGCGTTGGGGCACCACCGCCCAGAACGTGCTCGGCCTCGATGTGGTGACGGCGTCCGGGGAGCGCCTCCGGGTCACGTCGCCGGCCGATGGTGAGCTGGCGCTGCCGCCCCCTGGGCTCATGGCCGAGGCTCTGCGCACGTTCGCCGCAGCCAACGAGCAGTTGCTTCGGACCGAGCTCACGCCGTGGCCGAGGCGGGTGTCGGGCTATCCGCTGGACTGGCTGCTGCCGGAGCGTGGGTTCGATGTGGCGCGATCGCTCGTGGGCACCGAAGGTACCTGCGTCATCGTCGCGGCGGCGACCATGCGCCTCTGGACGCCTCCGGTGGCCAAGTGCCTGCTGGTCCTGGGCTTCGAGGACGATGTGGCGGCCGCAGCTGCGGTGCCGGCACTGCTCACGGAGCAGCCATTCACGGTCGAGAGCCTGACCGAGGAGCTGTTCGCCCTCGCCGGCACGAGGCCATCCGACGAGCTGCTGCCGATGCCTGCGGGTGCCTGGCTCCTCGTGGAAGCCGGCGGCGGCAGCCCGACGGAGGCATCCGGTCACGCTGAGCGACTGGCCCGGACGCTCGGCCGCGACGTCACCGATGGCGATGTCCGGGTGCTCACCAGCCCGGCAGCCCAGGGGACGTTGTGGAGGATCCGCGAGGACGGGGCCGGCTACGCTGCCCGGCTCCCGGACGGGTCGCCCGCGTGGCCGGGATTCGAGGATGCGGCCGTGCCACCTGAGCGCCTCGCGACCTACCTGGCCGAGCTGCACCAACTGCTGCGGGACCAGGACATGGGCGGCGTCACCTACGGCCACTTCGGCGAAGGCTGCATCCACCTCCGGGTCGGGTTCGGTCTCGACAGGCCCGGCGGCGAGCAGCGCTTCGGCGGCTTCATGGAGGCCGCCGCCGACCTGGTCGCGCGGCACGGGGGGACGTTGTCCGGCGAGCACGGCGATGGCCGCGCCCGAGGCGCACTGCTGCCACGGATGTTCTCGCCCGCGATGATGGCGACGTTCCGAGACTTCAAGTCGATGTGGGATCCCCGGGGACTGCTGAACCCCGGCATCATCGTCGATCCGGCGCCGGTCACCGATGCGCTCCGCTGGATCGAGCCCACGCGCGTGGAGGTCCAGCCGGACCTGGCGTATCACGCCGATGGCGGCGACATGCGCTCGGCCGTCAGCCGATGCATCGGGGTCGGACGCTGTGTCAGCCGCCAGGGATCGGCGCTCATGTGTCCCAGCTTTCGGGCGACGGGCCGCGAACAGGACTCGACCCGCGGTCGTGCGAGGCTGCTCCAGGAGATGGTCGCGGGCTCGTTGTCGGGCGACGGGTGGCGATCCACCGAGGTCCGCGACGCACTCGACCTGTGCCTCTCCTGCAAGGGATGCCTGTCCGACTGCCCCACGGGCGTTGACATGGCGAGCTACAAGTCGGAGTTCCTGTACCACCACTATCAGGGTCGACGCCGGCCCCGGTCGCACCATTCCCTGGGTGCCCTGCCGCGCTGGCTGCGGATGTCGTGGCGGATGGCGCCCTTCGCCAACGCCATCCTTCGTCAACAGACGACCCGGCGCTTGTTCGCACGCCTCGCGGGCATCTCCCCGGAACGGGCGATCCCGCCCCTCGCCGGGCTACCATTCACCCGCGGCCACGACCCGGCCACCGTGCACACGACCGGGCTGCAGGGCCGGATCACGCTCTGGCCGGACACGTTCACCAACTACCTGGCACCGGAGGTGGGCCACGCGGCGGTCAAGGTGGCAGCCGCAGCAGGCTTCGAGGTCGATGTGCCCACCGAACCCGTGTGCTGTGGTCTGACATGGATGACCACGGGCCAGCTGGACACGGCACGAACGGTGCTGCGCCAGACCCTCGACGCGTCGCGCGTCGATTTCTCCCCCGCCCACGTCAGTCGCCGCCCGACCACGCTGGCCTTCGTCCGTCTGAGCGAGGGTCACGCCAGCTA
>JBBSOS010000228.1:0-4847 GCA_038259505.1 Candidatus Limnocylindrales bacterium
AAGATGGCCACGAACAGCCCGAAGCCGAAGCCGAGGGCGATCACGATCAGGGCCGCGAACGGATTGGGCGCGACCGCGTCGGGGTTGTTGAACGCCTTGGTCGACAGTATCGCCATCAGCCCGACCAGGAAGAAGACGAACGTGCCGATCGCCTCAGCTGCGATCGTACGGACCTGGATACCCTGCATCGTTTGGACCCTCTCTTGTGCGTCGGATGTCGCGTCCCAGCCGCGCTCATCCTGGCGGGCCACGAAGACCGGCCCCGACACCACCAGGGTGGTCGGGGCCAGGGCCTCGATCGGTCAGGACATTCTGGCGGGAGTCAGCTCTTGCCGAACATCCCCTTGATGCTGCCCATCACGCCACCCGCGGCGTCCGTCGCCGCGCCTGTCGCGGTCCCGGCTGCGCCTGAGATAGCACCGGAAGCCGCCCCTGCGGCGTCGGACATGCCACCCATGAGATCGCTGACACCCGGGATGGAGCCGATCTGGTTCATGACGTCTGCGGGCAGCTTGTCCTTCATGAAGCCCATGACGACAGTCACGACTTCCTTGGCCTGGGCGGCGCTGAGACCGACCTTCGAGGTCAGCGTCGCGATCAACTCGTCCATGAGTCTCTCCTCTGGCATTGTCACGGTCACGTCCACGACCACGTCCACGACCACGTCCACGACCACGGCAGTCGAAGCACACCGTACCCGGCGACGCTATCACACCGTTCCTCCGTGGTCACCCCCGGGATGCGCCCAGATGGGCTACGATCGCTGGCCATACCGACCGACTGGTCGGTTGGTTCATGGACAGCGGCATGTTCCGCCAGCCAACGACCCGTCCCCGCCGGCCAACGAAGTGAGGCATGGGCACCACGCCGCGAACCCCCAATGAGGAACGAACCCGGAAGCGACGGGAACGGATCCTCGACGCCGCCTTTCACGTCTTCAGCCGGGCGGGCTACCGCGACGCTGCCGTCGATGACATCGCGCGTGAGGCGGACACATCCAAGGGGGGCATCTACTTCCACTTCCCGACCAAGGAGTCGATCTTCGTCGAGCTCCTCGATAGCACCGCTGACCGCCTCATCTCCAGGGTCGAGCGGGCCGTCGAGGCGGAGACCGAGCCCGTCGCCCGGGCCAGTGCCGCCATCGAGGCCGTGCTGGGGATCTTCTCGGGGCACCGCTCGATGGCCCGCCTGCTGCTCATCGACGGCCTGGGTTCGGGTGCCATGTTCCGGGTCGAGACGCTCCGGCTCCACGATCGGTTCAGTGGGCTCATCGCGTCCTATCTCGACGGAGCGGTCAGCGAGGGAGCCATCCCTCCGCTCGAGACCCGGATCGCCGGCGCCATATGGTTCGGCGCCATCCATGAGCTGGTCGTCCGATGGCTTGTCGCGGACCATCCCGCACCGCTCGAAGAAGCGTTCCCGACGCTCCGCGTGCTGCTCCTCCGGAGTGTCGGCGTCCCGGCCGAACGCATCGCGAGCATCGCCGGGGCCGGCACGCGATGAGCCCCCTCGCTGCGCCCCCGATGGCAGGGTCACTGCCGGCGGTACGGGCAGACTTGGCGACGATCCTGAACGAGTTGACGGCGGGCCTGGCCGAGGTGGCCGACACCCATGACGCGGGATCCGTGCTGGTGGCCGCCTCGGTGCTCATCGACCCCATCGAGCCCCTCGCCTGCTGGGCCGCGGCGCGCGCGTCAGGCGAGGACGCGAACTACTGGCACCAGCCCGACGGCAGCCGTTCGATGGTGGGCGTCGGCGCGGCATGGTCCATCGAGCTGGTCGGTGCGGACCGGTTCCAACGCGCAGCGCGGGCGTGGTCGTCGTTGACGACCGATGTACGTCAGGGCGGTTCCGGGTCTGGCTTCGCATTCGCGGGACCCCTGCTCGTTGGCGGGGCCACGTTCGCCGACCGACGCTCGGACGACGCGTGCTGGACGGGCTTCGAGCACGGCCGGTTGGTGGTGCCAAGCCTGGCGTTCGTGGTCCAGGATGCGACGACGGTGCTGACCGCGTGCCTGGTGATCGGGGATCCATCGTGCGCAGCAATGGGGATCGCGGCAACCCTCGATCGCCTCGATCGCCTCGATCGAGCCGGCGCCACCTGGTGGATGACGCCACGCGACGCGACCGAAGGCACCTGGCCGTCCGTTTCCGTGGTCGACGAACGCCCCGACCGGGCGGCATGGTCATCGTCGGTGGCCCGCTCGGCAGGTGCGGTGGGCCGCGGGCGCATCGACAAGGTGGTCCTGGCCCGGCGGGTCGACCTGGCCTCAGCCGCAGCCATCGACCCGGTCGACGTGCTGCGGCGGCTGGCCGAACCCGTTCCGGGGGTCTCGGCACCGGTGACCCGGTTCGCCTGGGCCCGTGGCTCGCGCACGTTCCTGGGTGCGTCTCCCGAACGACTGGTCGCGACCGACGGACGCACGTTCCGGACCATCGCGCTCGCGGGCACGACGGGTCGGGGTGGCGAACCGGCCTCCGATGCGGCCCTAGCGGAGGGGTTGCTGGCGTCGGAGAAGGACCGCGAGGAGCATGTCGTGGTGGTGGACATGCTTCGGGAGACCTTGGCCCCGCTCGCCGCGAGCCTGGACATCGACCGGGCGCCCCACATCGTGCGCCTGCCGACGCTCCAGCACCTGGGCACGGACGTGTCGGGTGAGTTGCGTGACGACATCGGGATCCTCGATCTGGTCCATCGGCTGCATCCCACCCCGGCGGTCGGCGGCTGGCCACGTGCTGCGGCGCTCGAGCTCCTCAACGAGCAAGAGCATCTCGACCGCGGCTGGTACGCGGGTCCGGTCGGTTGGCTCGACGCCCGCGGTCACGGGGAGTTCGTGGTGGCCATCCGGTCGGGGGTCGTCGATGGCGATCGGGCGAGCCTGTTCGTTGGCTGCGGCATCGTCGGGGATTCCGAGCCGGACCGCGAGTGGGCTGAATCGGCCATGAAGCTGCGGAGCCTCGCGTCGGCTATCGGGCGGCTCGACCCATGAGTGCCGCCGGGACCCCTGCGCGCTCGATGCGGGCGCTCGTCGCGGAGCTGGTCGCGGGCGGCGTCCGGGACGTCCTGGTCTGCCCCGGATCGCGCTCCCTGCCAGTGGCGCTGGCGCTGCGTGCCCATCCCGCGATGCGGCTCCTGATGCATCTCGATGAGCGTGCCGCGGCGTTCATGGCCCTGGGTCTCGCGAAGGCTTCGCGGCGGCCGGTCGCGATCCTGGGCACATCGGGCACCGCTGTCGTGAACTTCGCACCGGCGGTCGTGGAGGCCTTCCACGGACGCGTACCGCTCGTGGTGCTCACGGCCGACCGGCCAGCCGAGCTGCGGGACCGGGGTTCGGCGCAGACCATCGACCAGGCGCATCTGTACGGCCGTGCCTGCAAGTGGTACGCGGAGCTGCCGCTCCCGGACAGCGAAGCCCGCTCCGAGGCACATCTTCGGGACGTCGTGGGTCGCGCGGTGGCCACCGCGCTGGAGGCACCCGCAGGACCCATCCAGTTGGACCTGCCCTTCCGGGCGCCACTGCTGCCCGATGGACCACTGGCACCCCAACCGGGCGACGCGGTCGGCCCGCGCAGCCGAATGGTGTCGGGACCGGCACTGCCGGATGCCCGCCAGCTGGAGCAGCTCGTCGTAGGCATCGACGCAGCCGAGCGGCCACTCATCGTGGTCGGGCCACTCGACCGGGACGGCGCCGCTGGCGCCATCACCCGGTTGGCGGCGGCGACCGGGTCGCCCATCGTCGCGGACGCGCTCGCCAACCTGCGACTCGGTGACCACGACCGCTCTCACATCGTGGAGCGGCCCGACGCCATCCTGCGCGTGGCCTCGTTCCGGCACCGACACCGACCGGACCTGGTCATCCGGTTCGGGGGCACGCCGACGTCCGCCGCGACCCTCGCCAGTCTCGACGAGGACCCCGCCCCACAACTCGTGGTCGACGATGGCGGCTGGAACGAGCCGACCCTGCTCGGTGCGACCATGATCCGGGCCGATCCGGCGGCACTGGCGGACATGCTGGTGGATCGGCTGACCGACGGCCGTGCCGCAGCGCGCGCCTCCTGGCTCTCGTCCTGGCTCGATGCGGGTCGACACGCGGATGCGGCCATCCGGCGCATCGTCGACAGCTTCGATGAGCCCTTCGAGGGCGGGGTGTTCTCACGCCTGGAGGGCCGGCTGCCAGATCGGTCCGCGGTGGTCGTCGGCAGCTCCATGCCCGTGCGCGATCTCGATTCATTCCTGGTCGACGGCGATGTCCGGGTGCGATGTCTCGCGAACCGGGGCGTCAACGGCATCGACGGCGTGGTCTCCACCGCGTTGGGGATCGCGGCGGCAGACGTCGGACCGGTGCTCCTCGTGGTCGGTGACCTGTCATTCGTGCACGATCTGAACGCACTCGTGGCGGCCCGGCTGCATCGCCTGTCGATCACCATCCTCGTCATCGACAACGACGGCGGGGGGATCTTCTCGTTCCTGCCGCAGGGCACGACCGACCGACCCGTGCTCGAGGGCATCACCCTCGCTCTGCTGGTCGCCTCGGTCCTGTGCTGCGTGAGCATCGTGCTGCTGCCCGTCGCCGCGGCGCCCTGGCTCGTCGGCTCGGTCCTCGTGCTCTTCTCCGCGCGCTGGCCCGCCGGCGACAAGGCGCTCGCCCTCATCGCCTACGGCATCCTCGGCGCGCCGCTCCTGCTCGTGGCGATCCCCACGCTCGGTGGCGCCTGGTGGAGGGAGACCTGCTCCGGCAGACCGAATCCCGACGTCGGCTGGCAGGCGTGCTCGACCGGTCCGGCGCCGTGGTGGTGGGTGCTCGTCGCCCTCGGCGGACTCGCGATGGTGGCCGTCTGGGCCGGCG
>JBBSOS010000229.1:0-4846 GCA_038259505.1 Candidatus Limnocylindrales bacterium
CCACGGTGCTGGTGGCCATCAGCTTCGGCAGTGGCGCCTTCCGAGGGCTCCAGACGCATGACTCGCAGTGGTTCCAGTTCCTGCCCTTCAGCATCGGCGACAGCGTCCTGTCGGCCGCGACACCGTCCTCCATCAGCGGGGACCTCAGCCGGATGCTGCTCCAGCCGGTCGCGCTCGCGCCCGCCGCCATCGCGGTGGGCGTCTACCTCGTGGTCGCCCTGGCCGTGGCCATGATCGCGACCGAGCGGGCGGAGATCGCCTGATGGACCGGACGGCCTCCGGCACGGTGTCGGCAGCGGATGGCTCGCGAGCACAGCCACGACCGATCGCCTATCGCGTCACGACCCCGGCACCCGTCGATGGCAGCACCCGCGCCCGGGCGGGCCACCTGAGCACCCCCCACGGCGACGTCGAGACCCCGATGTTCATGCCCGTGGGCACGAATGCGACGGTCAAGGCGCTGGACCCCGATGACCTCCATGAGGTCGGTGCACGCATCATCCTGTCCAACACCTATCACCTGGCGCTGCGGCCGGGCCACGAGCGCATCGCCCGCCTGGGTGGCCTGCATCGGTTCATGGACTGGGATGGCGCGATCCTCACCGACTCCGGCGGCTTCCAGGTCGTGAGCCTGGGTGCTCTCCGGCGCATCGATGAGGACTGCGCCACCTTCCGGTCCCATCTCGACGGATCCATCCAGCGCTTCAGTCCGGAGCATTCCATCGCGGTCCAGGAGGCACTCGGTGCGGATATCGCGGTCTGCTTCGACCAACCGGTACCGCCGCACGCGTCGACCCGGGCCGAGGTGCTCGATGCGACCGAGCGCACCCACCGATGGGCGGAGCGGTGCCTGGCGGCCCACCAGCGATCGGACCAGGGGCTCTTCGGCATCATCCAGGGTGGCCTGGAGCCCGACCTGCGAGCATCGTCGACCCTGACGCTGGCGGCGCTGCCGTTCGACGGGCTGTGCATCGGCGGGCTCGCGGGCGACGAGACGCCGGAACAGCGCCGCGCGGCGCTGGATGTCGTCGTCCACCTGCTGGTCGACGATCCACGCCCGCGCTACCTCATGGGCCTCGGCTCACCCATGGACCTCCTGGATGCCGTGGACGCGGGCGTCGACCTGTTCGACTCGGTGCTGCCCGCACGGGTCGCCCGCAACGGCACGTTGTGGGTGCCGGGCGGCCGCCTCAACCTGCGCAACGCGCGGTTCCTCGACGACCCCGGGCCTATCCAGGACGATTGTCGATGCCGGGCATGCCGCTCCTTCTCGCGGGCGTACCTTGCCCATCTCTTCCGGGCGAACGAGCTGCTGGCCTACCGACTCGCGACTTGTCACAACCTGACCTTCATCCTAGACTTCATGGCCGGGATCCGGGCGCACATCCGCGCCGGGACCTACCCCCAGTTGGTCCGTGACGAACGGGCACGCCGGGCAGCCTTCAGCGCCTCAGGGCCTCACCCGGTCGAACGTGACACGGTAGCTGTCACGGACGCCGCATAAGGTCCGGCTAATGAAGGCACAACTGACCGTGAAGATGCGCCGCCCACACTGGGGGGCGCCATGTGGAGGCACACGACATGGCAGGCAGAGTCCCCGCCCGCCGCGAAGTCAAGAAGAAGCCGAAGACAACGTCGGCCAAGCCGCATCTCGAGTCGCTGCTCGAAGCTCCGCCGCAATCCGTCGAGCTCATCAAGCCGAAGCGGAAACCGCGCACGGAGCAGGACGACAGCGAGGAGTAGTCGCGGCCCTGGTCGTGGAGCCCTCGGCGCGATCGTTGGAGGAGGACCAGGGATGACCATCACCGGGAACAACGGAGCCGCGACGGCCGCGGAACGTGCTGGCGCGGACCGAGCCGCAGAGCGACTCGTGGCCGAGCGGGGCAAGGCGGTCGATGCCGCCATCCTGTCGATCGAGAAGCAGTTCGGTCGAGGCTCGATCATGAAGCTGGGCTCGTCGGACCGGCAGAACGTCGACGCGATCCCCACGGGATCTATCGCCCTGGACCTGGCGCTTGGCGTGGGTGGTATCCCGCGCGGCCGCATCACGGAGATCTTCGGCCCGGAGTCCTCGGGCAAGACGACGCTCTGCCAGCACGTCCTCGCAGAGGCACAACGGCGCGGCGGCGTCGTCGCCTTCATCGATGTGGAGCACGCCCTCGATCCGCAGTACGCCCGCAATTGCGGCGTGAACGTGGATGAGCTGTTGGTCAGCCAGCCGGACACGGGCGAGCAGGCGCTGGAGATCACCGAGACGCTCATCCGGTCGGGTGGCATCGACTGCGTGGTGCTGGACTCGGTGGCCGCACTGGTCCCCCGCGCCGAGATCGAAGGCGAGATGGGTGACACGTTCATGGGTCTCCAGGCACGCCTGATGAGCCAGGCGCTGCGCAAGCTGACGGGTGCAGTGAGCCGATCCAACACGGCGCTCGTGTTCACCAACCAGCTGCGCGAGAAGATCGGCGTCATGTTCGGCAACCCCGAGACGACGCCTGGCGGCCGGGCGCTCAAGTTCTACGCCAGCGTGCGGCTGGACATCCGGCGCATCGAGACCATCAAGTCGGGAACGGAGTCGACTGGCAGCCGGGTGCGGGTCAAGGTGGTCAAGAACAAGGTTGCAGCACCGTTCCGCGTTGCCGAGTTCGACGTCATGTACGGCGAGGGGATCTCTCGCGAAGGTGGCCTGCTCGACGTGGGCGTGGCCTCGTCGATCGTGAGCAAGACCGGTGCCTGGTTCAACTACGGCGAGACGCGCCTGGGCCAGGGCCGGGAGCAGTCCAAGGAGTTCCTGCGCGCCAACCGGGACGTGTCCCAGCAGCTGGAATCAGAGATCCGGGGCAAGATCGAGACCATCGAGGTCCCGGTCGAGGGTATCTCCGAGGCGGAGTAGCCATCGATGCCGGACATGGCTGCCGACCGTCGCAGGCGGCGACAGGAGCGCCTCGAGCGGCGTGCTGCCGTCACCGACCCGGACACGGTGATGGCAGCGGCAGCGGCCCTCCTGGCTATCCGCTCCCGGACGGCCAGCGAGCTGCGTGGTCGCCTCGTGTCGATGGGCTACGCCGGCGACCTCATCGACCATGTCATCGAACGACTTGTGGCGCTCAGCTATCTCGACGATGCCGCATTCGCACAGGCCTGGGTCGCCGGTCGGGATCGGAGCAGGCCCCGTGGCGCCGTGGCCCTGCGCCGTGAGCTACTGCGCAAGGGCCTCGATCGCGAACTCGTGGACGCCACCATCGCGACACGCGACCAGCCTGCCATCGTCGCGACGGACGCACAGGACCAGGTCGACCACGGGACGCGCGGCGTGGGACGTGGATCGGCCGATCATGCGGCGGCGGCGCGCCTGCTGGAGCGGCGACATCGGGCGCTCATGCGCGAACCCGACCTGCGCAAGCGCCGACAGCGTGCGTATGCGCTCCTCGCCCGCAACGGCTTCGACCCGGGCGTGTGCATGGACACGGTCCGGACATCGCTCGCCGATGCTGATGGGACGGCGTCCGAGGACGAGGCGCCATCCGGCCAGGTTTGACCCCCCGACCCATCCCGGCTAGGCTTGCAATCGGCTCTCATTCGTGACCATCCCGCATCCAACCGCCGGGTCGCTCGGCACGCGGACGAGGTGGTCCACCCGAACGCACCCGCCGCCCGGCGAGGTGCTGGTGTCCCGGCCAGGGGCGCGATCCGCGTCACGGCCGTGTTTCCTGACTATGTGCCTCCGGATCCGCGGTCCGGACGGGAGGGATCGATGAATGATGTCATCGCCGTCGTGGTCGTCCTGGCGTCCATCGTCGGCGGCTTGGTGGTGGGCTTCGTGGCACGTGGGGTCGTTGCCAACCAGTCCATCAAGTCGGCCCAGGACAAGGCAGGCCGCATCGTCGCGGAAGCGCGTACCCAGCAGAAGGACCTCATCCTCCAGGCGAAGGAAGAGCAGGTCCGCCTGCAGCGGGAGCTCGAGGATGAGGGTCGGGCCAAGCGTGCCGATCTCGGCAACCTCGAGCGTCGGCTGCTGCAGCGTGACGAGCAACTCGACCAGCGAACCGACATGCTCGAGGAGCGGAATCGGAAGCTGCTGGTCAAGGAGCAGGAGCTCGACGCCAAACGTGAGGAGTTGAGCCGGGCGCGACAGGAGCAGATCGCGGCCCTGGAGCGTGTCAGCGACATGACCGTCGACCAGGCGAAGTCCGCCCTCCTGGAGCAGGTCCGCGACGAGGCGGAGCACGATGCGGTTCGCCTGGCGCGGTCCATCGAGCGCTCGGCCCGCGAATCCGCGGAGGAGAAGGCGCGGGACGTCGTGGTCACCGCCATCCAGCGGGTCATGGTCGAGCACACCGCCGAGATGACAGTGTCCGTGGTGCCCATCCCGTCGGACGAGATGAAGGGCCGCATCATCGGTCGCGAGGGCCGCAACATCCGCGCCCTGGAGCAGGCCACGGGCATCGACCTGATCATCGATGACACGCCCGAGTCGGTCCTCATCAGCGGTTTCGACCCCGTCCGCCGCGAGATCGCCCGCCTCTCGCTCACCAAGCTCGTCCAGGACGGCCGGATCCATCCGGGCCGCATCGAGGAGGTCGTGGCCAAGGCCAAGGCCGAGGTGGACCAGCTCATCAAGCAGGCCGGCGAGGCAGCCGCGTACGACACGGGCGTGCCAGGTTTGCCGCCGGAGATCATCCGGCTGCTGGGCCGCCTACGCTATCGGACCAGCTACGGCCAGAACGTGCTCAGGCACGTGATGGAGACGGCCGGACTGGCGGCGGTCATCGCGGCCGAGGTCGGCGCGGATGTCGCACTGGCCAAGATGGGTGGCCTGCTCCATGACATCGGCAAGGCCGTGGACCAC
>JBBSOS010000230.1:0-4841 GCA_038259505.1 Candidatus Limnocylindrales bacterium
CGCCTCGCCGAGTGCCTCGGAGAGCGTCGGATGCGGATGCACGGCCGAGGCTACATCCCAGGCCGTGGCCTCGAACAGCATCGCCGCGCTGGCCTCCGCGATGAGCTCCGTGACGTGCGATCCGATCATGTGAACACCCAGCAGCTCGTCCGTGTCCGCGTGGGCGATGACCTTGACGAACCCCTCGGTCTCGCCGTTCACGATGGCCTTGCCGACCGCCTGGAACGGCATCCTGCCGACCTTGACCGGGATGTCGTCACGCTCGCACTCGGCCTGGGTGCGACCGATGGATGCGACCTGCGGCCGGGAGTATGTCGCTCGCGGCATCTTGAGGTAGTCGACGTGCTCGACCTCCTCGCCGGCGATGGCATGGACCGCGGCGATACCCTCGTGCGCAGCGACGTGAGCGAGCCACAGCCCGCCGATGATGTCGCCGATAGCGTACAGGTGTGGCTCGGCCGTCTGCATGTTGGCGTCGACGGTGACGATGCCGCGATCGATCTCTGCCTTCGTTGACTCGAGACCGACGTTGTCCGTGTTGGCAGCACGTCCGGCAGCGACCAGGAGTCGTTCCACCACCAACTCGGCCGGCTCCTCGCCCTCCGTGCCCACCAGGAGGTGAACACCGCTGTCGTCGACGCGCACCGCAGACGCATCGAACCGGGCACTGGTGATGACCTTGATGCCCCGCTTGGTGAAGGCCTTCTCCATCTCCTTGCTCACCTCGGCGTCCTCGAGAGGCACGATGGCCGGCAGGTACTCGAGCACGGTCACCTCGGCGCCCAGGTCGCGATAGTAGGAGGCGAACTCCACGCCGACCGCCCCACCGCCGATGACCGCGATCGACGACGGCACGTCGTCGGACCGGAGGATGTCGTCGCTGGTCACGATGCGGGTGCCGTCCGGCTCCAGGCCCGGCAGGCTCTTGACCCGCGAACCCGATGCCAGGATGGTGTCCTTCGAGGTCAACACACGCTCACCGGTCGGCCGGTCATCGGCATCGATGGTCGCCACGCGGACGGTGGTCGCACCGTCGAGCGTCGCGGTCCCCCGGATGTAGTCGACCTTGTTCTTGCGGACCAGGCTCAGCAGCCCCTTGTGCAACCGGTCGACGACGGCCTGCCGACGCTCAGCGATGGCGACCGGGTCGCCCGACACAGCTCCCTCCACGACCAGTCCATACGATGCCGCCTTGCGGATCCTGTCCAGTAGGTCCGCGGACTCGAGCATCGCCTTGGTCGGGATGCAGCCTCGGTGGAGGCAGGTGCCCCCGATCTTGTGCTGGTCGATGAGCGCGACCCGCATGCCCAGTTGCGCCGCACGGAACGCTGCGGAGTAGCCGCCGGTGCCGGCACCGAGCACGATCAGGTCGTAGGAGTCCGGGGTCGAGGTCGAGGTCGAGGTCGGCGTCGGAGTGGGGCTCGGCTGGTGGGCGTCAACGGGCATGGTCAGGGGGTTTCGAGCAGGTGGACATCACGAGTTCGATGGTAGCAAATGGGTGCTGGGCCGGACCCGGGGATGTCAGGGCCGGATCTCGGGGATGTCAGCGCCGGATCCCGACGACCATCGCCCGGTATCCTCCGGGATGATGTCGCCGCAGCTGATCCAGGCCATCGTGCTCGCGCTCGGCGGTTACCTCGTGGGATCGCTGCCCATGGGCGTCATCGTGGCCCGGATCACGGGCGGCGTCGACCCCCGGAGCATCGGCTCGGGGCGTACCGGGGGCACGAATGCGCTGCGGGCCATGGGTCCCCGGCGCGCGCTCGCTGTGGGGCTGCTCGATATCGCCAAGGGAGCCGTGCCGGTGCTGGTCGCGGTCTGGGTTGGCGCGTCCGCCGGCGTGGCTGCGATCGTCGGCGTCGGCGCGGTCCTGGGCGCCTGGCACTCCGTGTTCCTGCGGTTCCGAGGCGGCCGCGGGGTCGCCACGAGCGTCGGTGGCATGCTCGCCGTCTCCGTTCCGGTCGTGCTCATCGCCGCGCCCGTGTTCTTCGGCATCATCTACGTGACCAGGTTGGTATCCCTTGGATCGCTCCTGGGGACCGCGTTCGGGGCGCTCGTAAGCGTGGTGTTCGTCGCGCTCGGCTGGCTGGATGCCGGCTGGCTGCTGTTCAGCGCGGGTGCCACAGCCATCGTGTGGCTCGCCCACGCGGACAACATCGCACGGTTGCGCGCCGGCACGGAACGTCGGATCGGCGCGCCCTCGCCCTGATGCGATCAGGCCGCCCTTGCACCAGCTACTGCCGCACGCGACTCAGTGCGGTCGGCGCACTGCTCAGTGCGGTCGACGCACCGCTCAGTGCGGTCGGCGCACCACTCCCCAGAGGACGATGCCGCTCACCGCGATCAGCCCGATGATGAGCACTGGAGCCGACGCGAACAGGTCGTCCATGCCCGGCACAAGGCCACTCACGATGTTGACCGCGAGCACCACCGCGACCACGCCCGTCATGAGCAGCAGCACATCGCGATCGCGCACCCTCCGCGGCGAACCGGTCATGCGCTGTCCGCGTCGAACGGGATGCCGATGGGTGCCACGAGCACCTGCCCTGCTAGCACCGCAGCATCACGGCCGAGGAGCCCGACCTTGGGCCGGTGGAACGTAATGGTGGCATCGGCCTGGACCACCGGATCGGATGGGACACCGCTGGTCAGGTCGACCGAGGTCGGGGTGTCGACGGAGAGCACCGGCACACCCGATGTTCGCGCCAACCGGCAGACCGCTACCCCGGAGACGATCGGCTCCCGGAGCGCACCCCGGACACCCGTGCCCAGCAGCGCATCGACCACGACGCCGACCCGCTCGATGCCGTTGAGCATCAGGCGGACCTCTCGCGGGCTCGCGGCATGGATGCGGTCCACCAGGTCGATGCCATCGAGGCGGTCCCAGTTGGCGAGGGCATCCCGGGTGGCGGGCCGGTCCCCGCTCGAGGCGAGCACGACCACGCTCCGGATACCTGCCAGCGCCAGGTGCCGCGCCGCCACCAGTCCGTCGCCACCGTTGTTGCCCGACCCCGCGAGGATGAGCACCGGGCCCGTTCGTCGTTCGACTCCGTTGCCGAGCAGGGCGCGTGTCGCAGCAGCCACGGCCGTGCCTGCCTCTTCCATCAGGGAATCGCCGCTGACCCCCAACCGCTGGGCACGCAGGTCGGCGCCGCGCATCCCCTCCCCCGAGATGGGTGACCGTCGGGATCGGCCGGCCCACCAGCCGGCCAGCAGGTCGAGATCGATATCGGACCGTCGCAGTCGCGGATCCTGGGTCGGCAGCAGCTCCTGTGACGTCACTGCCCGATGGTAGGCGACCCCGAGGTGATGCAGGGCGTGCTGCTCGACTGGTACGCCGGCCACGGCCGGGACCTGGTCATCCGTCGGATCCGCGACCCGTACGCGATCTGGATCGCCGAGACGATGTCGCAGCAGACGCAGATCGGGCGGGTCGGAGAGGCCCTGCCGGCCTTCCTGGCGACCTTCCCGGACGTGGCGGTACTGGCGCATGCCACCGTGGGCGAGGTCCTGCGGGCGTGGGGCGGCCTCGGCTATCCACGTCGCGCCCTGGCGTTGCGCGACGCCGCCCGGCTGATGGTGGAGCGCTTCGACGGACGAGTGCCACCGGACGTCGCCGCGCTGGAAGCTCTGCCGGGCATCGGCCCGTACACCGCCCGCGCCGTCGCCGCCACGGCCTTCGGCGTGCCCGTCACGGCACTGGACGTCAATGCCCGCCGAGTGCTCGGCCGCGTGCTCGGGTTATCGAGCGGTTCAGCGACGACCGGACGCGTCCTCCAGTCGGTCGCGGATGCGCTCGCGCCGGAGGGGCGCGCGGCGGACTGGAACCATGCGCTCATGGACCTCGGCGCGACGACCTGTCGACCACTCCCCGACCACCAGTCCTGCCCGCTCCGACCCTGGTGCGCCTCGGCCGCAGCCGAGGAGGAGCGTGGGGTGGTGGTGCCAGCGGTGCCCGGACGGCGGAAGCGGTCGGCGACACGATTCGGGGACAGCAATCGATACGTCCGTGGCCGGATCCTGGCCGTCCTGCGCGCGCTGCCTGCAGGGACATGGAAACAGGTCGACGCCGCGGCGCTGTCCATCGAGGCGAGCCGGGTGGAGCGCGCGCTGGCCGAACTCCACCGCGAGCAGTTCATCGAAATCAGTGATCACCTGGGTGCGCGCCTGCCATTCTCGTAGGCCCGGGCCCCCGGAGACGACCCAGGTCAGGACCGGGGCGTGACCCGATCATTACGGATCCTTCACCATCCGCCGGACGCGGTATCTACCCTTCTACGCCACACTTCCAACGTGGCCTTACCCGTTCGTCCTACGACCCCGGTCCGGCGCGCCGGTCCCGGAGTCCCTCCGCCAGGAGGAAGTGGGGCCGGTAACCAGCGCTCCACCGCGACGAAGATCGCCATCGCACGAGTGACGCGACGGTCGCGTCAGCACCGGCGTGGTGGCGTCCTGGGCCTGATCCTGACCATGATGCTGCTCGCGGTGGTCGTCGTCACAGGCGCCGCCGTGCTGACCGCGGGGACCGCGGCCACCGCGCTCATGGCGTCGCTCGAGCAGGGTCTTCCCGACGTCCACGAGTTCGATCACCTGACGTTCGCGCAGCCGACCAAGGTCTATGACCGGACCGGCGACCACCTCCTCGCCACGTTCACGAGCGAGAAGCGCAGTGTCGTCACGTTCGACCAGATCCCGCCGCTGGTGCTCGATGCCACGACCGTGGTCGAGGATCGCAGCTTCTGGGAGAACCAGGGGTACGACCTGCAGTCGACCGTGTTCGCGACCCTTGCCAGCGTCACCGGCGCTGTCGATCGCGGTGGTGCCTCGACCATCACCCAGCA
>JBBSOS010000231.1:0-4832 GCA_038259505.1 Candidatus Limnocylindrales bacterium
CTGCGGGCGTCGGCTCGCGGCCATCCGACGCCCGTCCTCCGCTCGTTGGATCGCTGGGCGATTCAACGCGGCGGCCACACGCCGCCGCCACACGGCGCCCCGGCCCGTGGCCGCGTTCACGGCGCCCCGGCCCGGCGCCGCGGCCACACGGTGCCACGCACGATGCGCGGCTCGCCCCGGCCGGAGCGGTGCCGGGATGCACCCGAGATCGGGACCCTGGCCGCTGATCGTTCCGTACTACGCACACGACGTCGCCGAGTTTGTTACGGTTTCTTAGTCGAGACATCGTTCGCCCCAGCGATCGAGCCGGCCCATCGCCATCACGCCCCAGCGTGGTGCCCTGGTAGAGAGGAGATGCCGTGGCTGCCATCGAGGCTCACCCGAACATCCAGGCCAGCGTACCTGCCCATCGCCTGTCGCGTCGCGTCCATGGGATCGTGGCGTCGGTGCTGGCGCTCATGGTGCTGGCCAGCGTCGTCGTCGTCGCACCGGTCGCGGCACGCGACACATCCGACTCCCAGGCGGACCGGGTCATCGCCTCGGTCAGCCGACACCTCGGCGCCCGCTATCGATGGGGGAGCACCGGGCCCAGCACCTTCGACTGCTCCGGCCTGGTCTATCGGGCGTTCAAGCAGTCGCATCTCGCGGGCAAGATCGGCGGCTTCAACACCGCCCATGGCTACTACTACGACTTCCGCAAGCGGGGCAGGACCAGCAAGCGCGACGGTCAGCCAGGAGACATCGTGGTCTACGACCGCGGCGGCCATGTCGGCATCTACCTGGGCGGCGGCAAGGTCATCAGCGCGCTCCTGAGTGGCGTGAAGCGACATCCGCTGCGGGGGTTGAACATCAAGTTCACCACGTTCGTGCACCTGGGATTGAGCCAGGAGTCGACCATGGACATCGCGCGTGCCAGCCATGCGACGTACCGCCGTGCTGCGCATGCATTGCCGCTCCGCGCCCGTCCGTCCGGAACCGCCCGGTTCGTGCGCAGGGTCCACAAGGACCAGCGGCTCAAGGTGCTGGCGACCCGTGATCTCGGTCATCGGGGTGTGTGGATCAAGGTCAAGTTGCCGGGCGGTGACACGGGATGGGCACGCCGGTCGCGGACCACGCCAGCCTGACCAGACGCGACACGGCTTCGGTGAGCGAGCACGCCCGCTGACGAGCCACGCCCGCCTGACGAGCCATCCCCGCCCCCGGACGTCGGGGTCGGTAGACTTCCGGGGATGTCCCGACCACAGGCCCCAAGGGGTACCCGTGACCTGCTGCCCGCCGAGCGTTCGGCCTTCCTGCGCCTGGAGGGCATCGCCCGACGGTTGACGGACAGCTATGGCTATCAGCCCATCGAAACGCCGCTGTTCGAGCAGGCCGAGGTGTTCGAGCGCGGTGTCGGGGCCGTGACCGACGTGGTCGAGAAGGAGTTGTTCCGGGTCAGTGCCGGTCGTGGGCAGTCAGAGCAGGAGCGCTGGGCACTGCGGCCCGAGCCGACCGCCGGCATGGTCCGGGCATACATCCAGCATGGGATGCAGACGCTGCCGCAACCGGTGAAGCTGACGCTCATCGGGCCCATGTTCCGATATGACCGACCCCAGGCCGGGCGATATCGACAGTTCTGGCAGTTCGACGTGGAGGCGTTCGGGGATCCGGGCCCCGCGATCGATGCCGAGATCATCGAGCTCGCGACGCGGTTCTATGCGGACGCCGGACTCGGCACGGTCAATCTTCGACTGAACTCCATCGGCGACCCCGTCTGCCGACCCGGTTACATCGACGAGTTGCGGAGATACTTCACGCCCCACGCTCCGTCGCTGCCCGATATGGAGCAGGCTCGCCTCCTGTCCAGCCCGCTGCGTTTGCTGGACTCCAAGGAACCGGTCATGCAGCGTCTCATCGCGGACGCGCCTCGCATCACCGACCACCTGTGCGACGCCTGCGCAGGACATTTCGGGGAGGTTCGACGGCACCTCGATGCGCTGGGTGTCGGCTATCGGCTCGATCCTCGCCTGGTCCGGGGGCTCGACTACTACACCCGGACGACATTCGAGTTCTTCCCCATCGGCCAGGATGGCCAGCAGGATGCGCTTGGGGGCGGCGGTCGATATGACGGGCTCATCGAGATCCTGGGTGGTCGCGCCACACCCGGCATCGGCTTCGGTCTGGGCCTCGACCGGGTCGTCCTGGCGCTCGCGGCGCCCGGTGTCGCAGCACCCGATCCGGCGCATGTCAGTACCGTGGTCGTCGGCGCGGACCCCGCGGATACCCTGACCAGGCTGCGCGTGGCGACCGATCTGCGTGCGGCCGGCCTGTCGGCACGCGCGGAGCTCGGCCACCGCAAGCTGGGCAAGCAGCTCGAGAGTGCCGGACGTGACGGTGCGCATTTCGCGGTCATCTGTGGCGACGAGCTCGAAGCGGGACAGGTGCTGCTGCGTGACCTCCAGGCCGGCACCCAGCGACCGGTGGCCGTCGGTGAGCTGATTCGCGAGGTGACTCGGAGTGAGGCGCAGCATCGGCATGGGGACGGGGCGCAGTGACGGGTGCTGGCCCCGATGCGCTGACCGGAGCCGCGACCGGCACGGCGTCCGATGCACCAACCTCCGCGGCGCTCGAGCGCGACGCGACCCGGTGGGATCGATTCGTCGCGGACTCAGCGCAGCCCAGCCACCTCCAGACGTCCGCATGGGCTGCCATCAAGCGCGCCAACGGTTGGGGTGCGGTGCGGGTCGCGATCGATACACCGGGCGGTCCGGTCGGTGGACAGGTGCTCGTCAGGCGCCCACGCGGGTCGCCCTGGGGCATGGGCTACCTGCCTCGCGGGCCAGTCGCGGCCGGCACCCTTGGCGCGTCGCAGGTCGGCGGGTTCACCGAGCGGCTGCGGGCAGCCGCGCACGATGCACGCCTCGGTTGGGTGCGCATGGAGCCAGACGCGACCGCGTCTGACGAGATCCTCGGATCGCTGCGTTCGGCAGGTTGGGTGGCTGCAACCCACGTCCAGCCGGAGCGGACGCTCATCATCGACCTGGTCCAGGACGAGGCAGCGATCCTCGCTGGCATGCACCGGAAGTGCCGGCAATCTATCAGCAAGTCGGAACGCCTGGGCATCCGGGTAGCGACGGGGGACGGCGAACGGCTCGGTGAGTTCTACGCCATCCACACTGGCGCCATGCGCCGGGCCGGGATCGCGACGCGGACCGAGGGTACCTACCGGGCCATGTGGGACGAGCTGGCGCCCCGGGGCATGGCGCGCCTCCTGTTCGCGGAGGATGCCGGGACCGGCCAAGCGGTCGCGACGCTGTTCCTGGTGTCCTGCGGCCCGCGGGTCGTCGACCTGTACGGCGGCACCACGGTCGAGGGCGGCCGATCGCGAGCCAACTACCTGCTCAAGTGGGAGGCGATCCGGCGGTCACGCCAGCAGGGTCTCCGGGAATACGACCTGTGGGGGCTGCCAAGGGCCGGCATCGCCCAGTTCAAGTCCGGCTTCGGTGGCGTCGAGAGGGACTATGTCGGTGCGTGGGACCTGGTCACCGACCGGATCGGGCACCAGTTCCTGCGGGCCGGTGAGCACGCGCGCCAGCGCTACCGGCGATGGCGCTACCGCGATGTCCATAGACCCGACGCCCCCGAGCCCGGCGAGGACTGACAGCGCCAGAGCGGGATTGCGCGCAGGACCGCGTCCCGCCCGTTGATGCAGCGGTCAATGCGGAGTGGTCGGGTGAGGGAGGGAGTGATTGACGCCCTGGGTAGGATCACATCATCGCCATCCTCATGTCGGATCGGCGATCTCGGTGGGTCGGACCCTGCACTCTAGAAGGAGACCCGATGTTCAGGATCCTCGATCGCAACGTCAAGATGTGGCAGATGCTCGTGCTCGTGTCAGTGATGGGGTTGCTCGTCGGCGGCGGCATCACGATCGCGGCCCCGCAGCGGGGGTCCCCGCCCTTGCCGTTCCCGGCCGGCTCGATCCAGCTGTCCTCAGCGGCCCGGTCGCCCAAGGTACACATCCCCCTCGAGGAGGGGCCGGAAGACGGCGGCCCACCGCCGAAGATCGTGCTTCGGACCGCGATCAGCGTGCCGTCGGGCAAGGTGGCGGAGGTCCAGGCGACGTACTCGGTCGACATCCACCCCGTGCAAGGGAGCGACTACGTCGGTTGCCAGGCGTGGTTCACGCTCGACTCCCTGGTGGTGGACAACGAATTCCATCCCGGGGAGGTCGCGCTCCTGGAGGCAGTCCTGCCACAGAACAACAACGTCACCAGGCTGCTCAATGTCGGTGCCTCGATGTCCGGTTCCCGTAGAAGCATCGGACCCGGTCACCACTACGTCAACGTTCGGGTCCTCGGACCGTGCGATCTGTATGATCAGGCGCTCAACGTGGGGGTCAACATCCACTGACGCGCACCAGCCGCCTTCGCCAGTGCTTGTCATCCCGTACCAGCCCGATCTCTGCGCGGCGTGCGACGCACGTCCGCCAGGCGTAGGCAAGCTCGATCTATGTCCAGCGCGGGTGGATGATCATGGGGGAAGAGTCCGTCCGGTGGACCCTGCGCCGGACGGAGGGAACCCTTGCGGCGACACCTTCTGCACGATGACGCGCTGAGGCCCGCGAACCAGGTCGCGCGCCGCTTCGGTCGCCATCCCGACCCGACCCGTCAGCGACGGCTCCAACGCCGGCCGAGCTGGAACAGCAGGACATTGAGACCGGCGAAGAACAAGCCGAGCAGCGACAGGGCGAGGGTGCCGAGCGTGAGCCCGCGAGAGATTCTTCGGTCACGTTCGACCAGCCGGTCGCGCGTCTCCAGCAACCACGCTGACAGTTCCCCGATGAGCGTATC
>JBBSOS010000232.1:0-4830 GCA_038259505.1 Candidatus Limnocylindrales bacterium
CGTCGCCATGTCCAGGGGTGCGCTCGCCGAGTCGACCACGTTCCAGCGGACGGTGGCCGGCGCGGAGGCGAACGTGGCGGTCGGCCTGGCGCGCCTGGGTCGCTCAGTGGCATATGTTGGTCGTGTCGGTGGGGATGCCTTCGGTGCCGTCATAGTGCGCCGGCTGCGCGGCGAGGGCGTCGACGTGTCGCACCTGGTCGTCGACGAGGACGCGCCGACGGGTCTCATGATCCGGGAGCTGCGCGACCTCGTCCCGGCGAGCGTCATCTATCACCGGGCCGGATCGGCTGCGTCGCGCTCTGGCGCGGCCGATGTGGAGGCGGCCAGTGACCTGTTCCGAGGGGCGCGCTGGCTGCACCTCACGGGCATCACCCCTGCCCTGTCGCCTGCTGCCGCGGACGCGACCTCACGGGCCATCGAGCTTGCGCGGGGGGCCGATGCCACGGTCAGCCTCGACCTCAACATCCGCCGGCGGCTGTGGTCAGAGGCCCAGGCGGCGCCGGTCCTTCGCGCGCTTGCCGCGCGCAGTGACGTCGTCCTCGGTGGCCTCGACGAGGTCGCCGTGGTGGCCGGACTCGCCAGCACGCTCGAGGACGGCGGAGGCGTCGACCCGGTGCGGGCTGGCGCGGCATTCCTCGGCGGCGTCACGGACCGTGTGGTCGTGAAGCTGGGTGCCGCCGGATCGCTCGAATGCCGGGCCGACGGGACGGTCACCCGCTCACCGGGTCTGCCGATCACCCAGCCCGTGGATCCGGTCGGTGCCGGCGACGCCTTCACGGCCGGGTACATCGCGCTGACGCTGGAAGGTGCCGCGACCGCCGAGGTCCTTCGAGCAGCCAACGCCGCCGGAGCCGCGGCCGTGGTCACGGTCGGCGACATGGCAGGCCTGCCGACACGCCGGGAGCTCGCGGCGATGCTGGCACCGCCGGGGGGGCCGGATACGATCCGATAGGGCGGCCCGATCGGGCGAGTCAGCGCTAGACTGGCTGGAAACGTGTGCAGCCCATCGGCACTCGACGGTCCCTGACGACGCCGCGTCCCTGCGAACGACCGGTCAGTCCCGCCCCAAGGAGTCCCCGCGCATGAGCAAGATCGCCACGGTCGAGCCGATCCCAGTCAGCTACCCCGAGCCCAACGACTTCGACGCGCTGCGGCACCTGTGCCTGGTCAAGATCACCACCGATGACGGGGTCGTGGGATGGGGGGAATCCATCACCCAGTTCCCGGAGGCGAACTTCGCGGTCAAGGCCATCATCGAGGGCATGGCCGAGCGCGTCATCGGCAGGGACCCGCTCGAGAACGGCGCCATCTGGCACTCGCTGCGGGACAAGGCCTGGTGGTATGGCTATGGGGGCGGCATCGCCAGCTACGCGGTCGCCGCCATCGACATGGCGCTCTGGGACATCAAGGGCAAGCTGCTCGACACCAGCGTCCTGAACCTCATCGGCGGTGCGGTCCACGAGAAGCTGCCGGTCATCGCGTCCTGTCACGCGCACTACGAGGACATCGGCGCGATGGTCGAGGAGGCCCAGGAGTGGGTCGCCCCGGGCCTCCATGGCGTCAAGGTCGGCTTCGGCAAGCGGGGCGACGCCCGACTCGGCTACGAGCACGACCGGGACGTGGAGTACATGCGCCGCATGCGCGAGGGTCTGGGCGACAAGGCGTGGCTGATGATCGACTGCGGCTGGAACGTCAAGTGGGACGTGATGACCGCGGTCCGGCGCGTCCAGGCGTTCGAGGAGTTCGACCTGACCTGGATCGAGGAGCCACTGGGTGCCTGGGATCCCGAGGGCTACGCCAACCTGCGGAGCAAGACCACCTGCCTCATCGCCTACGGCGAGAAGGAATGGAACCTCGACGGCTTCGAGCGGATCCTCGCGACGGGCACGGTCGATGTCGTGGGCATCGACCCCGGACGGGCTGAAGGACTGACCGGCTTCCGACGAGCAGCTGATCGCATCGAGTTCTTCCGGCGCCAGGCCAACGCCCACGCCTGGTCCAGCGCCATCTGCTCGGCGGTGAGCATCGCGATGAGCTTCAGCTCACCAGCGTTCAAGCTGTTCGAGTTCAAGCCGCTGCGCAATCCGATGCAGCACGAGCTGGTGACCGAGCCATTCGAACACGTCGATGGCTGGATCTACCCGCCGACCAAGCCGGGGCTTGGTATCGAGGTCATCGAGGAGGTCGTCGACCGCTATCGCAGCGAGAAGGTCCTGGCGGGCGGCTGATCGGCGGATCGTGCACAAGGAGGATGGACACATGACCTGGAGCGTAGGAGCGGGCCTCGACGGCAAGGGCGTCATCGTCACCGGCGCGGCGGGCGGCATCGGTCGTGCCGTCGCCCACGCATTCTCGGCGACCGGAGCGCGGGTGATGGCGGTCGACCTGGACCAGGCGAAGACCCAGGAGGTGGTCGACGGGTTCGAGGGCAGCGGCCACATCGCGGTCGCGGCCGACCTGGGTGATCTCAGTGGCCACGCGGCGCTCGTGGCGCAGGCACGTGAGCAGTTGGGCAACCTGTATGTGCTGGCCAATCTCGCGGCGGTGCTCCGTCGACGAGGTGGGTTGGACGACGTGACCGAGGACGACTGGGACTTTCAGCACAACATCAACCTCAAGGCGGCGTTCTTCCTGTGCCGCGCCGCAGGAAACGCGATGATCGAGCAAGGTCAGGGTGGCCGGATCATCACCTTCAGCTCGCAGGGCTGGTGGACCGGCGGCTTTGGCGGGTCCGTCGCGTACGCGGCGACCAAGGGTGGCGTCACGAGCATGACCCGTGGCCTCGCGCGCACGTTCGGGTCCCACCGGATCACCGTCAACACGGTCTCACCCGGCCAGGTCCATACGCCGATGCTCATGACCGGCCTGTCGCCCGAGGTCTACGAGTCGATGAAGCAGCAGACGCCGCTGGGCTACGTTGCCGAGCCGGAGGAGCTGGCCGGGCCCGTGGTGTTCCTCGCCTCCGACCATGCCAAGTACATCACCGGCTCGACGCTCAACGTCTCGGGCGGCTTCCTGATGTATTGAACGCGCTCATCACATCGATGAGCCGGGTCGGGTCGGTCCGATCGTGAGCACCATGCGGGTGATGGAGCTGCCCGGCATCGACCGACCATTGCGGCTGGCCACGCGCCCCGTCCCGGAGCCGGGCGCGGGTGAGGTGCGGCTGCGGATCGAGGCATGCGGCGTGTGTGGCTCGGACCACTTCCTCCAGGCCGGCGGCTTCGGCGAACGAGTCCGGATGCCCGTGGTGCCCGGGCACGAAGCCGCGGGACGCGTGGACGCGCTGGGTGACGGGGTGGTCGATTGGGCGCCCGGCGACCAGGCCGCGATCTACTACATCACGACCCCGTCCGACGATCCCTGGGCCGCCGCTGGTCGACCCAACATCAGCCCGGATGTGCGCCGGATGGGCGTGGACCTCGATGGTGCGTTCGCGGAATACGTCGTGCGACCCGTGGCGGCGCTGGTCCGGCCACCTGCACCAGTCCCGCCGGAGGTGCTCGCGGTCCTGACCGACGCGGTGGCGACCCCACTCCATGGACTCAAGCGCATCGCACGTCTGGTCGCGGGTGAGACGCTGGTGGTGCTGGGCGTGGGAGGCCTCGGCTCGAGCGCCGTGCAACTGGGCAAGGCCTTCGGGGCACGGGTCATCGCCGGCACCCGTTCGGTCGAGAAGCAGCGGCTGGCCCGCCGCCTGGGCGCGGACGAGGTGGTCGCCGCGGCCGACGTCGATCCGGTCGCCGCCGTCAGGTCGCTGACCGGCGGTCACGGCGCCGACGTCGTCATCCAGCTCGTTGGCGACGCGCGGGCCGACGAGCAGGCCATCGCCATGGGAGGACCGGCAGGTCGCATCGTGCTCATCGGAGCCGC
The DNA here is from genome assembly GCA_038259505.1 of Candidatus Limnocylindrales bacterium. Lineage (GTDB taxonomy): Bacteria > Chloroflexota > Limnocylindria > Limnocylindrales > CSP1-4 > JAFMJV01. The sequence goes on from JBBSOS010000232.1 coordinate 3,874, forward strand.
CCTGGAGCCATTCTCGGTGCGCGCCACGGAGATCTTCTGGCGCGAGCTGTCGGTGCTCGGCTCCCGTGGCTTCGTGCCCGACGACATCCGCGATGCCATCGACCTGTATCTCGACGGCACCCTCGACGTCGGACACCTGGTGCAGCGGGTCCGGCCACTCCCCGAGGCGAACGAGGCGCTCGACGACCTGGTCGCGGGCCGCGTGTTCCGGAGCGTCCTCATCCCCTGATTCGGTCCTCCGGGATGACCTCGAGCACCCAGTCCTCCATGCTCGGCATGGCCGCGAGCAGGTTGCGCGTGATCACGATGGAGCCCTTGTCGTCGGCGATCCGAAACTCCTCCAGCGACGTGGTCATGGTGCGTGGCTCCACATACATCAGGCGCACGGGCTGATCGGGCCTGAATCCACGGATGGTGACCTCGCGATACGCGCGTGGGTCCGACGTGCCGTTGTCGAGCATCGCGCCCCCCGGCAGATAACACACGAGTCGTCCATCGGCCAGCTGCGCAGCGTAGGGACGCAGCCAGCTTCCCGGGGCGGCACTCGGCGAGAGTCGCTCGTTGACCGGCTCCAGGCCAGCCCACGGTCGCTCGCCCAGCCACCGTCGAGCGGCGCCCACGTGAGCTGCTCCCGGGAGCGTGGCAGCTTCCCGCCAAGTCGCATCACCCCAGCTGCCGACCTGGCCGACGAATGTGCCGTCGTTCATGCCCCATAGCCCCTGTGCCCCATAGGTGTGGCCCGCGGCGCCGGCCAGTATCTGGGCCCACCACAGAAAGCGCTGTGTGTCCGGCCACGAGGCACCCATGATGCCCTCGTAGTCGACCTCCCCATTGACGATCGGCTGTCCGGAGACGCTGCCGCGGATGCGCGCGATGGTGTCCATCGTGCCCGGCAGGCTGCCCCGGTCCCAGTGGCCGGTCTGGAGCATCTGCAGATCGGTGAGGTCGCTGTCGGGA
>JBBSOS010000233.1:0-4824 GCA_038259505.1 Candidatus Limnocylindrales bacterium
AGCCGAGCCGGAAGCCACATCCGAGCCGGAAGCCGAGAGCGAGCCGGAAGCCACAGCCGAGCCGGAAGCCACAGCCGAGCCGGAAGCCGAGAGCGAGCCGGAGACAGAGCACGATGCGACGGGCCCGTCGGAGGATGAACCCACGTCAGACGATGATGGTCTGGCCATCGAGGGCCAGTCCAGTCCGCCCGTCGAGGATGCGTGGTACTCCAGCCCGGTCGAGCAGACCGACGACAAGCGGAACCTCGCTGGGTCAGCCGCCGACGACGCGGTCACGGTGCCGGCCGGAGTCGCGCCCAAGGATGCGGCCGCGACGTTCGAGTGGATCCCGGCTGGCCCGGAGCATCGTTCCTGGTGAGCGACGCGATCTAGCCTGCCCGGAGCACCAGGATGTGCTGGTGCACGATGTTGGGCACGAAGCTCCGGGGATAGCCATATGGCCGGAGCCGGGTGCCCGCCTGGTACCAGATGAGGTCGCCCTTGGTGACGAACCCCACTGACTCCGCGCGCGTCGCGAGGTCCGACCCAGTGAACCGATAGCGCCCGTCCTGGTAGGCGTCCCGGACGATGATCGCGGCGTAGCCGCCTGATCGGAGGACCCGTCGGCACTCGGCAAGGACCTCGGTCATGCGCTCCAGATACTCGGGATAGCTGCTGCTGTTGGCCAGGTCGCCGGGATCATCCGACACCATCGCATAGTCCGTGCGCCGATTGGACCAGGTGGCTGCCGCAGGACCCCCGGCCATCGTCAGCTTGAGCTGTGGGTTGTACGGGGGGTCGGTGGCGACCATGTCCACGGACCCTGCGGCCAACCCCACGAGGCCCTGCCGCGCGTCGCAGGCCACCAGCCTGCATCCCGACGGATCGAAGCTCCGATGGCCACCGGGATCATTTGGACCCAGGTCCGCGAGCAGCGGACCAGCACCGTCACGCTCCCGGATGGCATCCGCCACGACCGCCTCATACACCGCCGGCCACCGGGGGTCGATCTCGAAGCCGATGGCACGGCGGGGCGTGCGACAGATGGCAGCGCCGAGTAGGGTGCCGCCGACACCGGCGAACGGATCGAGGACCAGTTGCCCGCCACGCGTGAAGAACTCGATCAGGCGCGCCATGAGTCTCGGAGGCTTGTTCGCGCCGTGGGCGCGCCTGAGGTGATGCCCCAGCTCGGACGGGTATGCGGTCGTCCAGAGGGACTTGGTGAAATACAGCCACTCCTCGCCCGTCATCTCATTGAGCACGTTGGCAGGATGCACCTGGCGCTCGGACACGCGCCAAGTATCGCGGATGGCCCGCGTATCCTTGGCCGATGGTGTTCGTCGGCCGGGAGCGCGAGTTGGCTCGACTTGCTGGAGCGCTCCAGCGAGCGTCCGCTGGGCAGCCCAGTCGGGTCGTCCTGACCGGGCCTGCGGGCATCGGCGTGACGCACCTGCTGGACCAGCTCATCGAGCGGGTGGGCGCGCTGGCCGAGGTGGTCGTCGTCCGGGGCACCGCGGTGGCTCCAGCGGTCGGCGAGCCATTCGGACCCCTCGTGGAGGGCCTTGACCGGGCGCTGGCCGGTCTGTCCGATGTGCGGCTCCGGCTGGTGGTCGGCCGTTCCGGGCACGATGCCGCAGCCCTCATGCCAGGCCTCGTCCCCCGCCTGGACCAGTTGCGGATCGACCGGTCACCGCCGCGGCTGACGGCGCCGGATCAGCTCGGCAGCCGGGTCATGGAGTCGATGCTGGGCATCATCGACAGGTTGGCGAAGACCGGGGTCGTCCTGCTGGTCCTTGAGGACCTGCATCTCGCCGATCCAGCCACGCGTGCCTTCCTGGGTGCGCTGCTGCGCGTCCGACGACACCTGTCCCTGTGCCTGATGGTCAGCCATCGGCCCGACGACGTGCCCCGCCAGCACCCCTGGCGATCGGTCGCCGCTGCGCTGGCCGACGATCCCGCGACCGAGCGGATCGATCTGGCGCCGTTCGACGGGCCAACGGTCGAGCGGCTCGTCGGTAGCCTGCATGGTGGCCGACCGGCGGGTGACCTCCTGGCGGCGGTCCACGCGGGTTCCGGCGGCACTCCCCTGATGGTGCGTCATCTCCTGTCGGCGTCGGGTTCGGTCGCCGGCGTGCGCCTTTCGGACACGTTCGAGGATGTCGTTGGTGCGCTCCTGGATGCACTGTCACCGGCGGCTCGCATGCTCATCCGGCTGCTCGCGGCGGCACGTCAGCCGATCCCTCGGTCCCTGGTTGCGGGTGCGCGACTGGAAGGGGTCCGCGTCACGTCCGCGGCCATCGCGGAGGCACTCAAGAGCGAGCTGGTGCGTATGTCCGGCGATCGGTTGGTCATCCTGCACGAGTTGCACGCCGAAGCTATCGAGTCCTTGGAGCTACCCGCGGATCGCATCGGCCTGCACGCCAGCCTCGCCGGGTTTCTCGCCGACCGGCCGGCCCGCGCGGCCTGGCATTGGCGCGCCGCCGGCCGACTTGCCGATGCGGTCGATGCTCATCGGAATGCCGCCCTCGCGACAGCCACGACCGACCCCGGGGAGACGACCTCGTTTCACCGCAACCTCGTGCTCGAACTCGGTGCCCTGGCCGCTGGATCGGAGCGATCCGAGGCGCGTCGTGCGGCCCTCGCCTCCGACCTGGTCCTCGCCGCCCGCGCGGCTGCCACCGCAGGTGCGTTCCGGCGTGCCGCAGGCCTGATGCGTCGCTCGATCACGGCCTCCGACGCCGCCCGTCACGCGGCCGACCGCGACGCCCGAAGACTCACGTCGGGGTCGCTGCACGAAGAGCTGGGGCGGTTCCTGTGGGCCAGTGGGGACATGGTGGGTGGTATCGCCGCGATGGAGCACGCCCTCACGGTGCTGCCGGCAGGGCCCAGCAGGCAACGGGCCCGAGCGCTCGCCACCCTTGCCCAGCATCTGATGCTCGACGGCCGGTTCGCGGACAGCGCCGACCTCGCGCAGCAGGCACGCAAGATCGCCGAGGATGTGGGTGCCGAGGCTCGACCCGAGCTTGCCCACGCGCTCTGCACGTTGGGTGTGGATCTGGCCTGGCAGGGTCGGCTCGACGCTGGGCTGGCACTGGTCAAGGCATCGGCTGCGGTCGCCCGGCGGGAGGGTCGGCTGGACGACCTGATGCGCGCTGCGCTCAATCGAACGACACTCCTGGATCTCGACGCAAGGCGCGAGCAGGCATTGGAGGTGGTCGCGACCGGGATCCGGGATGCTGGGTCAGGCGGCCTGGGGCGTACCTACGGCTCGTTCCTGCGCGGCAACGCTGCGGACATCCTGTTCCAACTCGGCCGTTGGGCAGAGTCCGAGGCGGAGTGTCGGGTGGGCATGGAGTGGCAACCGACCGGCGTGGCCTGGTTCAGTCCCATGCTGTACCTCGGACTGGTGCTGGTGGAATCGCGCGCAGACGACGAGGCGGCGGACCTTGTGGGACAGACGCTGCTGCAGTTGGACACAGTGCCTGCCGGTCAGTGGACCGCCCTTGTCCAACGCGCCGCGGTCAGCCTCGCGCTGTGGGGCGGTGACTTCGCGGACGCGCTCAACGTGGCCACACGTGAGTGGCCGCGCGTCCTGGAGACCGGCGACGCAGGCCAGATCGCACTCGCAGCTTCCACCTGTATGGAGGCGGCGGCCGAAGCGGCCGAGGAAGGTCGGACCCGACGGGATGTGGGCCTGCTGTCGCAGGCTGCCGAGCTCGCAGCCATGGTGCTTGACGAAGCCGACCGTCAGGTGCGTCAGGGATCGCTGCCGGAGACCTTGGGAGCGCGGGCCGAAGCGGAACTCCACCTGGACATGGCGCGCCAGCACCAGCGTCGGATCGCCGGTCGTCCATCCGCGAAGGGATGGGCACGGCTGGCCGATGCCTGGGCGCAGCGGGGGATCCCATACCAGTCCGCCAAGGCGCGCTGGTGGCAGGCGCTCGCCGAGCTCCGTCGCTCGGGTGGCGACCGCAGCGCTGCCCGAGATCCACTGCACGAGGCGTGGCGACTCGCGGCGCGGTTGCCCGCGGGTCCCCTGTGCGCGGCCATCGCGGATCTGGCCACGCGAGCCCGGATCCCGTTGCCGGTGGATGCCCCAGCACCCGCTGTCTTGACCCGGGTACGCCGACGCACACCATCGCCGACAACGAGGGTTGCCGTGCCCGTGATCGCCGATGCACCGTTGGTTACCGACGAGATCTCCGGCCCCATCACGGACGTCGTGCGCGAGCCTGATCGACCGGCCGTGCCCTTCGGCCTGACCCGTCGTGAGCTTGAGGTGCTCCTGATCATCTGCGAAGGATTGACGGATCGAGAGATCGCCGAGCGGTTGTTCATCAGCGAGCGGACGGTCCACGTCCACGTCCGCAATATGCTCCACAAGATGGGCGTGAGCAGTCGCGCACGGGCGACCACGGTGGCCTTTCAGAACGGGCTCATATCCCGCGCCTCGAGAGCTGCTTCGGGAGTCGCCTCAAGCGTCTGACTGGCTCCGGTGGGTGCCGCCGCCAGGTTGTACGATCGGTCCATGAAGACACCTCTCCCGCTTCGATCGGTCGCCTGCCTGGCGGGCCTGTTGCTGCTCGCCGGCTGCGCCTCGGCCAGTACCAGCTCCACGTGGACCGTCGCCCCGCTCGCGCCCACACCGTCCGGCGGCCCATCGGCATCTGCCGCGCCAAGCGGGATGCCGGTGTCAAGCGGGATGCCGATGCCGTCCGGGAGCGCCGCGACAGCGCCGGCCGGCTCACCCGCCGCGTCGTCTCCGGGTGCTACGGGGGTCCCGGCATCACCCGGCGGTTCCGCCGCGACCAGTCCGGCGGCCGGCCAGACCATCAAGCTCGACCT
>JBBSOS010000234.1:0-4818 GCA_038259505.1 Candidatus Limnocylindrales bacterium
GTGATCGCCTGGTTCAGGTCGAACACGTCTCCTCCTCGTCAGTCGGGGAATGTACGAGATGTGGGGGCCCATGGGCCCCCACATCTCGTACATTCCCCGACTGACGAGGAGGAGACGTGTTCGACCTGAACCAGGCGATCACCGCGATATCGGATGTCGCGTGGACGCTGGTCGTGCTGCTGGTCGCGGTCGCGATCCTGGAGGCGGTCCTCTACGTCCTCTTCGTGCGCTGGCGAAAGTCGCGCTGGGCCCTGCCCATCATGTTCCTGACGCCCGCGGTCATCGGACTGCTGGTGCTGTACGTCTACCCGCTGCTATGGGAGCTCAACGTCTCGTTCACGAAGATGAGCATCCGGTACTTCGTGGACCCCGGATTCCTGGGCCTCGACACCGCCAAGGGATCCATCTTCGTCGGTTTCCAGAACTACATCGACGTGTTCACCAAACCGGTCTTGCCGCAGACGAGCTTCTACCAACTGTTCCTGCAGACCATCGTGTGGACCGCCGTGAACGTGTTCTTCCACGTCGTGCTCGGCGTCCTGCTGGCGCTCATGCTCAATCGGAAGCTCCGGGGCCGCACGATCTATCGGGCACTCATCATCCTGCCCTGGGCCATCCCCGCGGTCGCATCGCTCCAGATCTGGCGCACGGAGTACAACTTCCAGTACGGCGCCGTCAACCAGATCCTTGGCCTCTTCGGTGTCGCGCCCATCCCGTGGCTGTCTGACCCGACCTGGAACTTCGTGGCCATGATCATCACCAACGTCTGGCTGGGCGTGCCCTTCATGATGGTCATCACCCTCGGCGCGCTCCAGAGCATCTCGCAGGACTACTACGAGGCGGCTGACCTGGACGGCGCGTCGAGCAGGCAGTCGTTCTGGAGCATCACGGTGCCGCTCCTTCGTCCCATCATGCTGCCGGCCATCCTGCTGGGCATCTTCCTGACGTTCAACAACATCCTGGTGCCGTTCTTCATCAACCAGAACAACCTGACCAGCAGTGACATCCTAGTCACGGCACTCTTCCGGGCCGCGTTCACGTACACGCGCTACGGCTTCGCTGCCGCCTTCGCGTTCGTGATATTCGGGATCCTGCTCGTGTTCACGTTCTTCTATGTGCGCAAGACGAATGTCCTGAAGGGAGCCCTGGAGTCATGACCGACATGCAGCTCCGGCAGATGACCGATGTGCGGCGCCAACGCAAGGATGGCTACCTGACCCGCCTGACGCGCTCGCCGCGCCGGGGACAGGACTCGCCCATCAAGCGGGTGTGCATCCACCTGTCGCTCATCCTGGCCGCGCTCCTGGCGGCATTCCCGGTCGTGCGTGTCTTCAGCACCGCCCTGCGTCCGGGCCAGAACGTCCTGAGCACCAGCCTGGACATCATCCCCGCTGGTGCCACCCTCGACGCGTTCAACCGGGTGCTGTTCGACTCCAAGCTCCCCAACTGGCTGTTCAACAGCCTCGCGGTGACGCTGGGCACGGCGGCCGTCGGCCTCATCCTTGCGGCCACGTCCGCCTACGCCTTCTCGCGCTATCGCTTCCGGGCGCGCAACCTCAGCCTCACGTTCCTGTTCGCGACCCAGCTCATCCCGGGCATCATGCTGCTGGTCCCCATCTACCTGCTGGCCATCCAGCTGCATCTGGTGGGCACCTACCAGGGCCTCGTCGTGGCCTATGCCGTGACGGCGGTGCCGTTCAGCATCTGGATCCTGCGGGGCTACTACGACACGGTGCCCGTGGAGCTGGAGGAGGCGGCCCGGATCGACGGCTGCACGGAGTTCCAGACCTTCCGCCTGGTGCTGCTGCCCCTGTCGCTGCCGGCCCTCGCCATCGTGTTCCTGTTCAACTTCCTCGCGGCGTGGGGGGAGTACTTCACCGCGTCGCTCATCATCGGTTCGAGCGAGTCGCTCCTGACCTGGCCGCTGGGCATCCAGCGATTCCAGACCCAGTTCCAGACGCAATGGGCGGATCTATCGGCTGCCTCGATCATCGTGTCCGTGCCCATCGTGATCCTGTTCGTGTACATCTCCAAGTACCTGGTGTCCGGTCTGACCCTGGGCGGCGTCAAGGGGTGAGGTCACGGCTCCCGGTCACGGTGGCGCTCATCTCGATGCTGGCCGCCTCGACGCTGGCCGCCTCGCCAGCGGGAGCCGCGTCACCAGAGCGGTCCGGTGCAAGCTCCAGTCCGGCGCCGCTCGCGGTGGACGGCAGCATCCGCGTGGCCGACCTGCAACACGACAGCAGGTCGGACCTGTATCGCACGCCGGGCGGTGCGGTCCCGGCCGGGACGCCGGTGCGATTGCGCCTCCGCGCCGCGGCCGGGGACCTGGCTTCGGCCGAGACGCGGGTCACGGACACGCTGACCGGCACGTCCCTCGCCCTGCCCATGCGGCGAGTCGCCACGGACCCTGACACCGGCACGTACGGCGTGGACTACTGGGAGGCCGTCGTGGAGACGCCGGCGACACCGACCGTACTGGACTACTGGTTCGTGGTCCAGGACGGCCAGTCACGTCGGTATCTCACCGATGACCCGGCGCTCGATGGGGGCACCGGGACCATCCTCACAGAGGCGCCCACGGATCCGGGCTGGCAGCTCACGGTATTCGAACCCGACTTCGCGACTCCCGACTGGACCCGTGGCGCCACCGTGTACCAGATCTTCCCCGACAGATTCGCCAACGGCGACCCATCGAACGACCCGTCCCCGACCGAGACGCCCGGCCCCGGCGGAGCCGACCGCTACCGGCAGGGCGATGTGTATGGCAACCCGGTCGTGGCCAAGGCGTGGGACCAGTTGCCGGAGGGCTACTGTCGCGCCTACCAGGGCGTCCCGTGCGACCAGCAGCCACTCGGCCGCGACTTCTTCGGTGGTGACCTCGCGGGCATCACGGCGCATCTCGACGACCTCGCCGCGCGAGGCATCACGGCGCTGTACCTCAACCCGATCTTCGCCGCGCCATCCAACCATCGCTATGACACGACCAACTACCTGACCATCGACCCCGACCTGGGCACCCAGGCCGACTTCGACGCCCTCATCGCAGGTGCCCATGCCCGGGGCATGCGAGTGATCCTGGATGGTGTGTTCAACCATGTCTCGTCCGATTCACCATGGTTCGACCGGATGGGTCGCTACGACACCATCGGAGCATGCGAGTCAGCGGACTCACCGTACCGATCGTGGTTCACGTTCCGGGCACCGGGTCCTGGCGAGCCCGCTCCCTGTGCCCCATCGACGCCCGGTGGCGACGACACCTACTACGTCAGTTGGGCCGGCTTCGACACCATCCCGGCGCTCAACGAGACGCCGGAGACCGTGGACATGATCACAGGTCCGGATGGCGTCATCCGGCACTGGCTTCGAGCCGGTGCCGACGGTTGGCGGCTGGATGTGGCCGATGACCTGAGCCCCGACCTGTTGCGGGCCATCCGCGTTGCGGCCAAGGAGGAGGACCCGGACGCCCTGGTCATCGTGGAGCAGTGGGGGGACTCCTCGAAGTGGCTGCTTGGCGACCAGGGTGACTCGACCATGGACTATCGGTTCCGACGGGCGGCGCTCGCGCTCGTCAACGGCGCCACGCCGGACCTGGACGGATCGCTCGATGCCCTCACCCCGAACGGCTTCGCCGATGCGATGCGGGGCATGCAGGAGGACTACCCGGCACCAGCATGGGATGCGCTGCTGCACATGGTCGACAGCCACGACACGACGCGGCTGCTGTGGACGCTCACCCCGGCCGCCGAGAACGATGCTGCCAAGGCCGATCCTGCGGCACTCGAGGAAGGGAAGCGCAGCGAGGCGATCGTCGCCACCATCGAGCTGACATTCCCTGGCATGGCCTCCATCTACTACGGGGACGAGGTGGGCCTGTCCGGGCAGGACGATCCCGACGATCGACGGCCATATCCGTGGGGCGCCGAGGATGCCCAGGTCCTGGACACCTACGGGTCGCTGGCGCGGTTGCGCGCCGCATCCCCCGCGTTGCGCGACGGCGACCTCATGTTCCTGGCTGCGGATGATGCGGCTGGCACGCTCGCGTACCTGCGCCGGGCCGACACGCAGGCCGCCATCGTGGCCCTGAACCTGGGCACGACCGACCGACCTGTCACGCTCGATGTCGCGGGTCAGATGCCCGATGGCACCCGCCTGGAGTGGCCGCTGGATCGTTCCGGCGTGCCACTGACCGTGACCGAGGGCCAGGTCCGGGTCAGTGTGCCGGCACGATCCTCGGTCGTGCTCATCACCACGGCTGACGCCGATCTCATGCCACCGGAGGCTCCGGGTGCCGTGGACGCCATCGCGGGCCCGGGACGAGTGGACCTGGCATGGACCGCGGTCGATGGAGCGGCGAGCTACCAGGTGCTGCGATCGCCGGTGTCAGGTGGTGGCTACCAGCCGATCGCCGTCACCGACGAGACCGCGTTCAGCGACAGGACGGCCCGCAACGGCGCGGCCGCGTACTACGTCGTGACCGCCATCGATCCCGCCGGCAATGCCTCGGAGCGGTCCGTCGAGGCGATGGCGCTGCCCCGGGTGACCATCGAAACGGTGCGGCTCGCCGACACTGAGCCGGTGGCGATGACACTATCGGTTGTCGAGGACGGACCCATCATCGAGGCCGCTGTCTCGCTCGCGGTGGGGACGGACCTGGGTTCGGACCCGGGGCTCGTGGTCTCGGTCGGCTACGGCCCGTTGGGTGTTGATCCAACCGATCCGGCATGGATGTGGACGCCCGCGGCAACCAGCCAGCAACCCGGGACCTGGTCGGGCAGCATCCGTCCCGAGACCGTCGGGGACCTTGCCCTGGCGGCA
>JBBSOS010000235.1:0-4771 GCA_038259505.1 Candidatus Limnocylindrales bacterium
CAGTCCATCGCCGTACGACTCAGACGGGCGCCTTGTCCGCGGGGTCGTCATTCGACGGGAACAGGGTGTGTGCGCCGTTGGGCTGCGCGGCCAGGAAGAAGCCGCCATCGCCGTCGGGCAGGAAGCCGCGCGCGAGGTCCTGCATCGTCGCCCCCTGCGATGCCACGGACGTCAGCGGCAGTTCCTCGCCCAGCTTGTTGACAGCCATGGGCATCGCGGTCCAGTCGACCGTGACGTGGGCCACATCGCCGGCGGCCAGCACGTTGCCGGGCACCACGATGAGCTTCCGCCCGAACGGATCGGGATGATGACCGGCGAGCACGCCATCGATGGCCACCCGCTGGACATCGCTATTGGCGGCCGTCAGGTCGAATGAGAACCCGGACAACGCCTGCGTGGCGCGGATGGTGATGTGGGCCTCACCGCGCAACCATCCTTCGGGGTGCGCCGCCTCCGGCGGGTGCCAGCGCAGGTCGAGGTCGTACTGCTGGACGTCGTAGCCGCCGTTGCCCAGCGTCGGGTAGAAGGGATCACCCAGCGACCGGGCATCTGGCGAGGCGCTGCTGACCGAAGGCGCTGCGATGCTCGGCTTGGCAGCAGCATCGGACACGGCATCGGCAGCGACCGGGACGTTGGCCGCAGCAACCGTGCCCGCCGACACCGCGACCGTTGCCAGGAGGACCCCGATGCACCGGCGCGGCCACAGTGGCGCGCGAGGCAACCGGGTCGACGACATCCCTACAGGCTATGCGGGCCCGCGCGACTCCGCTGGTACGCCTCGGGCCATGGTCAGGACGTCGGGATCCGGTTGACGCAGAAGCCGCTGACAGGGGTGGGCCCAGCGGTCGGGTCGTAGGTCTGGTACCAGTGGTCGAGCTGACCCTTGATGGACCCATCCGAGCGATACCAGTACACCGTCGTCTTGATCCGGAAGGAGACGTCCTGGCCCGATGTCCAGCCGATCGTCCGGGTCGAGAATCGGGCCCGGTCGTGGTCGTCGTAGCCTGGATGATCCTCGTACGCCGTGTGCTTCTGGACGCTCGAGGTATAGACCGTGACCCATGGGTGCGTCGCGGGGTCCGCGCTCTGCTGGATGCGGACCTTCCAGCCGACCGTGCCGTGTTGCCTGCTGGAGGAACTGCTGGTGTCCGGCCACCAGATGCGCGGCTTGCGGACCACGAACTGCTTGATGCGCATCTCGCCCGACGTGAAGTGGTACACGCAGTCGACGCTGCCGTCGTGCGATCCATAGGCGTAATCCCGGACGTCGTAGTGCCCGATCTGTCCGGTCGTGGCATCGGGCGGTGGCGTATACACCGGCGGCACCATGGCTGCCGCCGGCACGCTGCTCGCCAACACCAGGCATGACAGGAGCGCGGGTGCCAACAGCACCCGCCTGATGGACCAGAACCGGCGATTCACTGTCAGAGCCTCCCTCATCGATACGCGAAGCATCGGCAGGATAGGTCCCGTCGGGCGGCCCGGATACCAGGCCGATGGTCCGGGTCGTCCATAGTCTGCTGGCCGGGAACCGCACGCGGTCCCCTCCCGTCTGTGTCATGTGCGGCGCTTCCTGCGTCGCTGAACCTCGCCCGCCCACACAGGAGGCCCCATGTCCGCAGATCTGTCCGTCCCCCGCCCGAATCGCATCGGGTGGTTGACCGGGGGGGCGCTCGCCAGCGTCCTCGGAGCGATCCTCATCGCACCCGTCTTCGCACCGGCGCTCGCCCAATCGCCCGAGCCCCCGTCCGGGACACCCACGGAGCACACCCTGAGCGTCAGCGGCACCGGTATCGTGACCGTGAAGCCGGACACCGCCGACGTGACGGTCGGCGTCACGACCCAGCGTGACAAGGCGTCCGCTGCCGCCGGCGACGCCGCGAATGTCATGGATGCGGTCATCAAGGCCATCAAGGCGCTGGGCGTCGACGCGAAGGACATCCAGACCTCGACGCTGTCGCTCGATGGCGTGTACGACTACAACAGCAATCCCGCCCGCCTCACCGGCTACCAGGCGGTCAACCAGGTGACCGTCACGGTCCGGGACATCACCAAGGTCGGGGCAGTCATCGATGCCGCGACGGGCGCCGGTGCCACGGACGTCAACAGCATCTCGTTCCGACTGGCCGACCAGACCGCGGCCGAGGCCGCGGCGAGGGAGCAGGCCGTGCTGTCGGCACGGGCCAAGGCCGACACGATGGCCGGCGCGGCCCAGGTCGAGATCACGGGCGTCATCTCGATGTCGGAGACGAGCGCTCCTCCGCCGACCCCCATCTACTTCGCCCGCGAGAGCGCGGGGGTAGCTGCCGACCAGGCTCCGACCCCGGTCGAGGGCGGCACCATCGACATGATGGTCACGGTCTCCATCGTGTACAGCATCAGCTGACGCGTCCCGACATCGCGTGCCAAGGACGGCGGTCCGGTCCGGACCGCCGTCCTTGCTTGAGCGAATGGGTTCGCGCCGGCTGCCCGCGTCCTACGCGACTCGCCTGCTGCGCGACCCGCCTGCTACGCGACCGGCATCGGGGCGAGTGCGGCCATCTCGCGCGCTGCCTCGTCGGGCATCAGGAACGAGCGCAGGTCGTGGAACTGCTCGTCGACACCCAGGTCGTCCGCACGCTGCGGCGGCTGAGAGTTGAGCGGCGGGGACGCGAGCAACGCACGTGCCTCGGCCAGGTGGTCAGCGAGCGCAGACTCCGGTAGGGTCGTGGTCCGGGCGTCGTAGCGCATGCCACTCGCGTCATATCGGATGTCGTCGAGCGAGAGAGGTGGCAGGGTGCGCCCGCCGACATGCCGCCACATCCCTGAAGCGAGCTCCAGCCGGTAGCTGGGCAACAGGCGCCAGCCATCGGTCGCGATGAGCTCAACGGCATCGAGGATGTACCGGAACACGGTCTCGCTGATGAAGTAGTTGAAGTTGACCCGAACCCAGCCGGGCTTGATGCCCTCGCAGCCCAGCAGGATCTCCTGCTCCAGGCGATGGGACGTCTCGAGGTCGATGCCCAGCAGCCGGTGGCCGTACGGCCCCGCGCAGGAGCAGCCACCTCGCGACTGGATACCGAACAGGTCGTTGAGCAGGGCCACCACCAGGTTGTGATGGAGGTACCGGCCGCTGTGCCGGACGGTGAAGCTCACGATCGACAGCCGGTGGGCATGGCGGTCACCCAGGATACCGATGCCGGGCACGGCGTTCCACCGGTCGATGGCACGCTGGATGAACGCCCCCTCGCGCGCTGCGATGACCGACGCTCCGACGTGTTCCTTGAGCTGGAACGCGAGGCCGGCCCGGATCGACCCGATGATGTCGGGCGTGCCAGCTTCCTCGCGGTGCTCCACGTCAGCAAGGTACCGGTGGCTGTCGGTATTGACGTACGCGACCGTGCCACCGCCCACGACCGTCGGCACCCGGTTGCGGAACAGGTCCCGGCGAGCGACCAGGACGCCCGGCGTGCCCGGTCCGCCGATGAGCTTGTGGACCGAGATGAACACAGCGTCCTTCTCGTCGAGGTCCGCTTCGCTCGTGTCACCGTCGGGGCCGACGCGATGGGGGGCCATCTCGATGGTCACGTAGGGTGCCGCCGCAGCGAAGTCCCACAGCGACAGCGCCCCATGCCGGTGCAGCAGGACCGACACTGCCCGGGTATCGGAGAGGATGCCCGTCACGTTGGATGCAGCCGAGAACGAACCGATGCGGAGCGGACGGTCGGCATGCCGGAGCAGCTCGCGCTCGAGCTGGGCGAGGTCGATGCGGCCGTCGGCATCCTCGTGGATGGTGACGACATCCGCGATGGATTCGCGCCACGGCAGCTCATTGGAGTGGTGCTCGTACGGTCCGATGAAGACCACCGGTCGTTCCGCGGGCGGGATGCGTTCGCGCAGTCCGTAGCGCTCGTCAAGCTCCGCGGGCAGGCGCAGGCCAAGGACGTCAACGAGCTTGTGGATGGCGCCCGTGGATCCGGAGCCCGCGAAGATGACGGCGTACCGATCCCGGTCCGCGCCGAGGGCGGACGCGATGATGCGCCGGGCACCCTCCCGGAAGCGTGAAGTCTGGAGCCCGGTCCCCGACGACTCGGTGTGCGTGTTGGCATACCGTGGCAGGACGGCCGTGCGCAGGTAGTCCTCGATGAAGGCGAGGCTCCGCCCGGACGCCGTGTAGTCGGCGTATGTCACTCGTCGGGGGCCGTACGGCCCATCGGTGATCTCGTCATCGCCGATGACGGAACGCCGGATCAGGTCGACGAGCCCCTCCGCGGACCCATCGTTCGAGCCGACCGGATCGTCGAGGCTGTGCATCCGCGCATCCTAGACCCGGTGACCACCGACAACCAGCCGGAGCCAGCCGGGCAGGCCGTGCACTGGTCATCGGGCAGTGTCAGGTCCGCCCAGAACATCGGCCTCGTGGCACATGCGACGCACCACGGCCGTGTCAGGAAGTGTCGGCCATGTCATCTGACAGGAAGCGGTCGATGGCGCGCGCCCAGTAGCCCGCCATCGACCGCAGGTCGATGCATACCCCTTGTCCTGCCGGTCAGCCGTCAGGTCCAGACACGATGATACATGAATGCTTGACTCGCGCTGACAGCCACGTTGTATCTCCAGGAGCCACCATCGACCGGACACGCATGCGTCGCTACCGGGCGGCCCCCCGCGTCACCGTCGGGGCAGACGCGGCAGGCGCCTGGATCGTCCCTGGCGACTGGGCCGCCACGGGCGACTGGAGTGCCTCGCGGGTGAGTTCGAACGCCTCGCGATGCCGGCCCTGGCGCGCGAG
>JBBSOS010000236.1:0-4743 GCA_038259505.1 Candidatus Limnocylindrales bacterium
AGCGACGGAGGACGCACATGGACGGTGAGCGAGCCGACCGGCCGGCTCAGCGTGCGTGCGAGCGCGGACACGACCCCTCCGCCCGCACCCGGCGCGCCCGTGCTCGCGGACGTCGCCGATGATCACGTGAGCATCCGATGGGACGCGGTCGATGCCCCGGACCTGTATCGCTACCTCGTGCTTCGGTCCGGGGCTGGTTCGGGAGCGTTCCAGCGCATCGGCGTCAGCGGGCAGCCGCGCTTCATCGACACCAGCGTGACGGCGGGTGCTGGCTACGACTACGCGGTCGTGGCCCAGGACACCGGCTTCAACGAATCGCCGCCGTCGCCGGTCCTGTCGGTCGACGCCGCCAGGCGGGTCGTGCAAGTCACGTTCCAGGTCTCGGTGCCGCCCGGCACCCCCTCCGCCGATACCCTCTACATCGCGGGCGACTTCCAGGGCTGGGCGCCCGGCGCGACGCCGATGACGCGTCTCGACGACCACGCTTGGGCGGTCACCCTCCCGTTCGAGGACGGGACGGCGATCGAGTACAAGTACACCCGCGGCTCGTGGGACTCGGTCGAGAAGGACGACGGCTGCGGCGAGATCCCGAATCGCACCCTGACCGCGGACGATGGCGGATCACAGCAGCAGCGTATCGAGGACGTGGTCAGCAGATGGAGGGACGTCGACGGATGCGGCTGACGACCGGGCAGCCATGATCGATACGCCCGTCTGGGTCCGCGACGCCGTCTTCTACCAGATCTTCCCGGACCGGTTCGCGTCGAGCGAACGGGTCGCCAAGCCGGGCCCGATGGAGCCGTGGGACGCGCCACCGACGGTCCACGGGTACAAGGGCGGCGACCTGCTGGGCATCGCGGAGCATCTCGACGAGCTCGCCGACCTCGGCATCAACGCGCTGTACCTGACACCGGTCTTCACATCTGCGTCCAACCACCGATACCACACGGACGACTACCGCTCGGTCGATCCCCTCCTGGGCGGCGACGATGCGCTGCGGGAGCTGCTCGATCAGGCGCACGCCCGGAGCATGCGGGTCGTGCTCGATGGCGTGTTCAACCACTGTGGGCGTGGTTTCTGGCCCTTCCACCACGTTGCCGAGGCGGGTGCGGCGTCCCCATTCCGACCCTGGTTCCACCTGGATGAGGAGCGGCTCGCGGCGGGCCGCCCGCTCGTGGTGTATCCGGGTCCGGAGCAGGTGGCAGCCATCCGGGCGCTCGTGCTCGCCGGCATGCCCCCCGGGCAGGCATCGCTGGATGTACTCGGATTCGAGGGCTGGTGGGGGCTGCCCGCGCTGCCCAAGCTGCGGGTCGAGAATGCCCGGACCAGGGCCTACCTGCTCGATGTCGCCGAGCACTGGCTCCGGTTCGGCATCGATGGCTGGCGTCTCGACGTCGCGAACGAGATCGCGGGCGACTTCTGGATGGAGTTCCGGGAGCGATGCCGGTCGGTCCGGCCGGATGCCTACCTCGTGGCCGAGATCTGGCGGCCAAAGCCGGAGTGGCTGACAGGGCAGCACTTCGATGCCCTCATGAACTACCCGCTGGCGGAAGCCCTGCTGGGGTACGCGGCGGGGAACCACCTCGACACCCGGATCGTCGCGCAGCACGAGGAGTACCAGCTCTACCTGCAGGCGCGCGACGGTGGGTCATTCGGGACGGAGCTGGAGCGGCTGCTGTCGCTGTACGACCCATCGGTGACGTCGGTCATGCTCAACCTGCTCGGCAGCCACGATTCGCCGCGGGCCCGGACCGTGTGCGGCGGCGACGCCGCCGCGATGCGGATCGCGACCCTGTTGCAGATGACCCTGCCCGGGGCTCCGTGCGTGTACTACGGCGACGAGATCGGTCTCGAGGGCGAGCAGGACCCGCTCTGCCGTGGGTCGTTCCCGTGGGATCGCGCTCGCTGGGACCATGGCCTGAGGTCATACGTCCGCGACCTCATCGGGCTCCGTCGTCGGCACCGGGCACTCAGGGACGGCGACGTCCGGGTGATCCAGGCGGCCGGGGACACGTTCGCGATGCTTCGGCATGCCGATGGGGAGTCGTTCGTGGTCGCCACCAATGCCGGGGCATCGGCCGCGCACCTGACGCTGGCGCTGCCAGATGGGTATCCACCGATCGGGACGCCCGAGGCCGTCACCATCGGGGGGATGTGCGATGGGTCAGTGAGCGTGGCGGCGGGGTCCCTCGAGCTCGAGTTGTCGCCGCGGGGCGGGATCGTCGTCCGGGCCGGTTCGCGGGACACGCGCGGATAGGTCGCTGGCGGGCGGACCGGCACTCGTGCGCGGCCTATACTCGGCCCCCGTGGCGGACCCATCGATCCGGCTGCCTGACCCAGACCTTCGATCGCGGTTGCTGCGTGCCCTGGACCGGGAGGGGAGGATCCCGGCGGCGCTCCAGGCACTGGGGCCGCTGACGGACCGGGACGTGTGCGTGTTCGACCAGCCTGACCTGTCGCTGGCATCCCAGCTCCTGGGTGCGGGCGCCTGGGTGCGGTCGTTGCCCGATGTGTCGTCGACGTCGATGGCATCCATCCCGGACGCTCGCGCGGATGTGGTCGTCTCCGGCTGGATGGGGTTCCGGCCGGGCGGTCCGGACTGGGACGACCAACTGGCCCAGGCGCGCCGGGCACTCCGTCCCGACGGACGACTGCTGGTGGTGCACGACTACGGCCGCGATGAGGTCACCGGGCTCGTCGGTGACCAGGCCCGTGCCACGAGCCTCATCGACTGGAGCCGGCCGAGCGGTCCGTTCCTGTCCCGCGGGTTCCGCATCCGGGTGATCCATTGCTGGTGGCGCTGGGAGACCCAGGAGGAGGCGACCGAGCTGCTGTCGCAGGCCTTCGGTGAGGCGGGTGCGGCCGTCGCCGCAGCCATGCACCGGCCCCGACTGGCCTGGAAGGTCGCCGTCTATCACCTGCCGATGACCGTGCCCGATCCGGAGGCGGCGAGAGCGGCCAGGAAGGCTGCCAAACGCCAGGGGGCCGTGGATGCCGGGGGGGACACGCCGGTGGCGCGCGCATGATGGTGCGCATCATCCTGTTGAGCGCCCTCGTCGGGTCGGCGGCGGTCGTGTTCTACGGCCTGATCATGGACCGGACCGGTCAAGCGATCGCCTTCACGGTCGCCGGCCTGGTCGTGCTGGGTGTCACGGCGGCGGTCATCTCGTTGGGCATGGCCATCGGTGCCATCGCTGCGGGCCAGGATGGTCGTGGCGTCCGGGCGACCGCCGGCGCGTTCGTGGGCGGGCTGTTCGCCCTGGGTGCCGCAGGGGCGCTGGCCGGCGCGGTGATCTTCGGCTACAGCAGGTTCGCCTGATCGGATCTCGCGCTGGTCGGGTCAGCGTCTGCGGGGCAGCGGCCTCCGCTGGGTGTCAGGGGTGCGGGCACCAGTCAACCGCTCGGCGGTACACTCCGCGAGCCGCGGGCCCCCATCGTCTAGAGGCCTAGGACGCCACCCTTTCAAGGTGGAGATCAGGGGTTCGAATCCCCTTGGGGGTACTCCACCCTTGCACGGCCATGATGTGGCGCACATGACGTGACCGTGCGCCATGGCGCGTCGAGGTGTCCTTCCGGCGCGCGTCCCGGAACGGACGTGCGAGGGCCGGCAGCCGCGAGACCGTTGCAACGGTTGTTTGAGCCTGGTGCGAGGGCCTCGATCGCCTCCAGGAGTACCATCGATATCCCGACACGCGGCGACCGTGCCGAGGCTGCGGGCACCTGGCAGGGGCCGCGCTCCTGCGACGCGGCACAGGACGTCGGTCGCCATGGATCGCGAGATGGACAGCCCAGGGAGGGCATCGTGAGGCACGGACGGCGGGTCGCACTGTCGGCAGCACTCACACTGGTCCTGGTGTCGCTGATGCTCCTGACTGCTGGGCCAGCGGCGTCCGCGGACACGCACTTCCTCAGCCTGCCGTTCCACCACGCCGCGCGCATGCGCATCCAGCAGGGCTTCTACTGGACCGGCTGCTGCCATGCCGCGTACCACGGTGGCATCGACTATATCGAGGGCACCAGGGACGAGTCGGCCACCTGGAAGAGCTTCCCCATCTATGCCGCGGCCGATGGTGAGGCCTGTGCCCAGGTCGCGAGCACCCAGCAGGGATGCATCGGCGGCGTCGGCAATCGGGTCCTCATCGTGCACAAGGTCGGCGGACGCATCTTCCGCACCTACTACGGGCACCTTCGGACCATCGTGCCCGAGATCCCGAGGGGGGACAATACCGTCTTCGTTCGACGGGGCCAACTGCTGGGCTATGCCGGGCACAGCGGTGACCCGTGCTGTGTCATCCACCTGCATTTCCAGTTCTTCGATGGCTGGAAGACGGTCGATCCATATGGGATCTACGGACGACGGGATGCGTACCCCGATCCGGCCGGGACGAACGGCATACGGAACGGCTCACCCAGCTTTTGGCTGGACGATCCGCCAGGATCCGGCCATCAGGCTATCGACCATGGTCCGCGCCGAACCCCCAGGCCGACTCCGAAGCTGCCCAGAGCGACTCCGCGAGCAACCCCGAGACCCACGCCGCATCCCACGCCGAAGGCTCCCAGGCCGACCCCGAGACCAACCCCTCGTCCCACGCCACGCCCCACGCCGAAGCCGACCCATCGACCGCGGCCATCCCCATCACCGAGGCCGACCGCGGCAGCGCTACCGGTCCCTGACCGTGCGAGCGTGCTCGCCATCGAGCAGCTCGTCGTGTCCATCCTCGTGGCGCTCGTCCGATCACTGGC
>JBBSOS010000237.1:0-4736 GCA_038259505.1 Candidatus Limnocylindrales bacterium
CGATCGCGGATGCCATGACCCGATGGGGTGGTGTCCGGGGCGGAGCGGCTGGGACCGTGGTTCATAGGGCACCCGTCTCCCACGCGGAGACTGAGATGCGCTTGTGACTTCGAGGACCCCGAACGTGGCGGGGAAGCCCGACTGACCACCGGTGGGCACGGGTAGACTGCGGACGTGGATGCAGGTGGGGGGCGCCCTGGCTCCTTCGTGGTCCTGGAAGGACCTGACGGGGCGGGCAAATCGAAATCGGCCGCGGCGCTCGTCGCGTGGTTGCGCCATGCGGGTCATGAGGTCGTCGCTGCCCGGGAGCCCGGAGGCACGCCCCTGGGCGAGGCGCTCCGCGAGATCCTGTTGCGCGTCGGCGTCGTGGAGCGCACCGCCGTTGCCGACGCTCTCCTGTTCAGCGCCGCCCGTGCGGAACTGGTCAGCGAGGTCGTCCGTCCCGCGCTCCGATCGGGAGCCATCGTCGTATGCGACCGGTACGCCACCTCGACCACCGCGTACCAGGGATACGGGGGCGGTGTCGACCTGGCGCAGCTCGCGTCGCTCGAGACACTCGCGACAGGCGGCCTGCGACCTGATCTGGTCGTCCTCATCGATGTGCCGGTGGAGGCCGGCCTCGCGCGCCGGGCCGCCGGTGGACGAGGGGAGACCCGTTTCGAGGAGCGATTCGACCACGCGTTCCATACCCGGGTCCGCGAAGGATATCTCGCGATGGCGCAGGCAGACCCGACCCGCTGGGCTATCCTCGATGGCACCGATCCGGAGGTCGATGTCGCGCACGCCGTCGTGCAGCACGTGGAGCGTCTGCTGGGCAGGAATGAACCATCGGTCGCTCGCGCGCGAATGACCTCATGAGCGAACCGAACGGCGGGTCACTCCCGTCGACCCCGGCTGGGTCAGCATCCCGATCGGATGAGGAGCTCCTGTCTGCCGCGGCCCACGGCGACGAGGGGTCCATCGCTCACCTGTTCGACCGACACCAGGGATCCATGTACGGACTGGCTCTCCGAATCACCAATGACCCGATGCTCGCCCAGGACGTGGTCCAGGAGGCGTTCCTGGGCGTCTGGCGCAATGCCTCGCGGTTCGAGGCGTCCAAAGCCAGCGGACGCACGTGGATCATGTCCATCACCCACCACCGGGCCATCGACGCCATCCGGCGCCGCCGCCCGACCGTGGCGTTGCCGGAACCCGAGATGCCCCCTCCGACGGCGCTCACGATGCCCGACCTCTGGGAGGAGGTCTCAGGTCGCCTGGACGCGGGCGCGATCCGGTCGGCCCTCGCTCGCCTCTCGGCGGTCCAGCGCCAGGCCATCGAGTTGGCCTATTTCGGCGGCCTCACGCAGCAGGAGATCGCAGAACGGACCCGCGCACCGCTGGGCACGGTCAAGAGCCGTGTCCGCTTGGGCCTGCTGGCCCTCCGTGATGAGCTGGGCCTGGGGACCCAGGCCGAGGCACCGAGCTGATGGCCGCATACCCGCTGGACTGCGCGACGGTCGACGAACTGGCCGGCCTGTTCGTGCTCGACGCGCTGCAAGCGGACGAGGCACTGGCGGTCCGGGAGCATCTGACGACGTGTGATCGGGCCCACGAGGAGTTCGCCGATATGGCCGCTGTCACAGGTGCGCTGTTCGAGTCCGTTCAGCCCGTCGATGCCCCGCCAGCCCTTCGGGACCGGCTGATGGCAGCGGTCGCGGTGACCGACCAGGTGCCCGATGACGTGGCGGTCGTGCCGCGTCGCGATGTCCAGCACCGCGCCCGCGCCGACACGGCGCGACCGCGCGCCGGTGACTCGCTGGTCGTGGCCGAGCCCGTGTCGTCCGTGGCCCAGCCCGTATCGCTCGACGCTGCGCGACGGCGCCGCGGTCCGGCACCGATGGTCTGGATGGGACTCGCAGCCGCGGCCGTCATCGTCATCGCGGCACTCGGCGTGTGGAACGTCGCCCTCCAGCGCCAGGTGTCGGACGCCCATGGCCAGGTGGCGAGCCTGCAACAGGCGGTCACGACCGCACAGCAGCAGGCCGTGGACGCCGATGCCCAGCTCACCAGCCTCCAGGGCCGGATCACCCAGACGGAAGCCCAGTTGACCGCCGCCCTGCAACGGGCCGACACGTCCGATGCCCAGGTCGCCAGCCTGCAGGGCAAGATCGACCAGATGCAGGTGCTGGTCGCCTCGTACCAGCAGCAGATCGCGACCGCCGACGATCGGGTCGCGCTCATCGGTCAGGCCATCGCGGCAGCGACCGCACCCACATCGAATGTTGCGACGCTCGCGAGCACCTCGCCCGGCGACTCTGCCGCGGGTATGGCCATCTTCCCGGCCAGCGGACCCGGTTACATCATGATGGAGGGCCTCCCCGAGGTCGCCGCAGACCAGACCTATCAGGCGTGGTATCTCGCTGGAGGCGTGCCGACATCCGCGGGCGTGATGTCGGTCGGCCCGCACGGGCTCGCCATCGTGGGCGGACTCCAGCCGATATCGGGGACCGACACCATCGCCCTGACCGTCGAGCCAGCAGGTGGCGTCGACCAGCCCACGGGCTCGCCGGTCGTGGTCGGCAAGCTTCCCAGTGCCGTCGCGCTCAGGCTCTGATCGCCGGCGTTGAGGCGCGGCGGGCTTGCCGCCGCCCATCGGGTCTGATCGCCGTCCGCTCAGGTGTGCACTTGCGGAATGCTCGCGAGGTGGCGGCTGATGGTCCGTCGCGTCGGTCAGCCGGTGTCGTGCTCAGCAAGGCGTCCAGCAGTCTGGACAACGTCCCTGCAGGGCCGTCCCCGCGGGTCAGGCCCGGTTCGTGGGACGCGTCAGCACTACGGATGCTGCGATCGACGACCAACGTGTCGATACGGAGGCCCCGATGGCTCAGGACCGGCCGAGCGTTGACCGGACCCATCGGCCCAGCAGGCACGGGCTCGACATCCTGCTCGGCAAGCTCTCTGGCTCGGCAAGTCTAGTGGCGCCCTCGCGCCTGGACTCACACTAGCCCGCGCTGGTGCTGGCGTCCGGATCAGGCGCTGGCGCTGGCCTCCAGATCTGGCATCCCGCGGAGGCCCACGACCGTGCCCGCACCTTCGATGCGAGCCCGGCTGATGGCCCGGTGCGCGGCATCGAGGAGATCGGCACCCGACGTGCCGTCCTGGGGATGGTGTGCGACCCCGGCCCTGACACTCGCGGGGCTGCCCCCGATCGCGGGGAGCTCAGAGACGGCGTCCCGGACGCGGCGCGCCACCGTGCCGCCCGGATCGCCGGGCGCGATGACGCCGAACTCGTCGGGACCGATGCGCGCGACGGTGTCCACGAGGCGGACCTTGTCCGCGAGGGTCGCCGCGACGCTCCGCAAGAGGTCATCGCCGACCCCCGCTCCGTGCTGCTCGTTGATGGCCGCAAGACCGTCGATGTCGAAGACCGCCACCGCGAGCGCGGTCCCCAGGCGTGTAGCCCGCGCCAGCTCCAGCTCCAGCATCTGGGCGAACGTGTTGCGGTCGGCCAGCCCGGTCAACGGGTCGGTCCGGGAGAGCCGCTCCAGGTACGCGACACCTTCCGCTGACGTGCTTCGCAGTCGTTCCTGATGAATGGCGACCGCGGCCAGGTCGGCGATGGCCAGCACCGTCTCACGGTCCATCTCGAGCCTGCCATCGGCATCTGGATCCGCATCCGCTTCGCGTGCCCTATCGCTGCCGCCCGAGTCGATGGCCAGGGCGAGCAACCCCTCCACGGTTGCACCGGCCTGGTCCTCGCGCACCAGGGGCACGATCGATCCCCGCGATGGCACGATCGATGCCCGCGATCCGCCGTCGAGCAGGGCCGCCAGCCAGGACGGCAGGGTCACGCCCCAGACGGCGACCCGGTCGCGAAGGACTCGCGTCGTGGGATCGACCGCGTCGACCGATCCCGCCTCGGGGATCTCGATGGTGTCCCCGTCGCCACCCGGGAGCACGAGGGCTCCGGTGTCGTCGTCGTAGAGCAGGATGACCCCGGTCGACGCGTGGCTCGCGGCACAGGCCTGGGAGCAGAGTTGGGCAAGGGTCGTGTCGAGGTCATCCCCCCGCGCAAGGGCGCGGACCGCATCGAGCAGGCTGGGGACCGTCTGGGCTCGGTCGTTGATCACCGACCGATGATAGGGGCGGACATGGCTCCCGTCACCCCCCTGCCGCGAGTCCTTCGGCGATGAGCTCCGCGTACCGGTCGGCGTCCACGTTGCCGCCGCTCAGGATGGCCACGACGGGTCCATCCGCCGGCAGCTCCGACCGATGGGCGATCCAGGCCGCGAATGATGTCGCGCCTGATGGCTCGACGATCAGGCGAGCGCCGCGTGCCGCGCGGACCATGCCCCGTCGGATGTCGATCTCCGACACCGTCAGCATCCCGTCGGCATAGCGGGACAGGTGTCGGAACGTGCGAGCACTCAGCGCCGAGGTGCGCATCCCGTCCGCGGCGGTCCGCCCGACCCGGTCCGCATCCCAGCGAACGATGCGACCCTCGCGCAGTGACTGGGCCGCATCGGCGGCCTCCTCTGGTTCCACGCCGTACACCCGCGCATAGGGGCGGAGCGTCTTCACGGCCGTCGCGACGCCCGATGCCAACCCTCCACCGCCGACGGGCACGAGCACCGTGAACGGCGTGTCGCCGTACCCGAGCTCCTCCAGCTGCTCCACGATCTCCAGGCCACACGTCCCCTGGCCAGCGATGATCCGGTCGTCGTCGTAGGCGGGGATGAGCACCAGTCCCTGATCTC
>JBBSOS010000238.1:0-4696 GCA_038259505.1 Candidatus Limnocylindrales bacterium
AGGTCGAGAGGGTGGCTTCGCTTCTGCTCGTCGAGGATGACGATCTCCTGGAGCGGCGCCGGATAGCCCAGCCGGATGCGGAGCATGAAGCGGTCAAGCTGGGCCTCCGGCAGCGCGAACGTGCCCTCGAATTCGATGGGGTTCTGGGTCGCGATGACCAGGAACGGGGTGGGCATCTGGTAGGTGATGCCATCGACCGTCATGTGCCGCTCTTCCATGCATTCGAGCAGCGCCGACTGCGTCTTGGGCGTCGCCCGGTTGATCTCATCCGCGAGCACGATCTGGCTCACGATGGGACCCGGTCGGAACTCGAACTCCTGGGTCTTCTGGTTGTAGATGGACAGCCCGGTGACGTCCGTCGGCAGCAGGTCCGGCGTGAACTGGATACGCCGGAAGGAGCAGCCCAGCGAGCGGGCGATGGCCTTCGCGAGCACCGTCTTGCCCGTGCCCGGCACGTCCTCGATGAGGAGGTGGCCCTGGCACAGCAACGCCACGAGGGCCAGCCGCACCTCGGCGTGCTTGCCGACGATGACCCGCTCGACATTCGCGGCGACCCGCTCGGCCGACTCCTGGATCTTGGACACGCAGGGTCCTCATGGGGGTGGTTGGACCGCGCATGTCCTGCCCTGGGCAACAGGCACGACGCGTCCGGGGATGGTACGCCGACCCGCTTGAGCGTGCCGCCTCCCATCGCCCCGCGAGATCAGGGAGCCGGGTCGTCGGCGTAGCGCTTCAACCAGGCCGTCATGAGACGGCCGCCGATGGGCACCGCCCGCTCACTCCCGGAGCCCGCATTCTCGACCACGACCACGACGGCGATCCGAGGCGCATCCGCAGGGGCGAAGCCGACGAACCACGAGTGGGGCGCCTGTCCGGGGGCCAGTTGGGCCGTGCCGCTCTTGCCGGCGGTGGGCACACCCGGTACCTTGGCGCCACCCGCGTATCCGGCCGCGTAGCGACCCTCCACTGCCTGCGTCATGGCGTCCCGGAGCGTCGCCGCGGTGGCGCTCGTGAGCACCCGACCGATGCTCCGCGCTCCGGGGCGCAGGACATCCCCGTCCGCGCCCACGACGCTGTCCACGAGCGTCGGCTGCATCAGCACACCACCATCAGCGATGGCCGCGGCGACCAGCGCCAACTGCAATGGGGTCGTGACCACCGCCGCCTGACCGTACGCGGCATTGGCGAGCTCCACCCGGTCAGCGAACCCATCCAGCGGACCGCGGCCTCCGTTGAGCTGGCTGGGCACGGTCGGCAGGTCGAAGCGGATGGCGGCACCGAACCCGAAGCGCTCTGCGACCCGCAGCAACGCGTCGGCGCCGGTCGCCAGCCCCGCGTGAGCGAACCAGATGTTGCTCGATACCTCCAGCGCCTCGAACAGGTCAAGCGGATGGTCGAGCTGTACGTCACGAGATGCGTCACGGATCCGGAATCCATCGACGCGGAACCCAGTCCGGGACTCGGCGGGCTGGTCGGCGAAGGTCGTCCGGGTATCGATGGCCCCCGATTCCAGGCCCGCTGCAGCGGTCACCAGCTTGAACACCGACCCGGGCACGTACCGGCCCTGGGTGGCCCGGTCCAGGAGCGGCGCGGCGGCGTCCCCGTCGAGCTCGGCCAGGTAGCCCCGACCGCTCGATGGATCGGCGAGGGTCGTGGGATCGTAGCCGGGTGTGCTGACCAGCGCCAGGATCCGCCCGGTCGAGGGCTCGATGGCGACGACGGCACCGCGTCGATCGCCCAGCAGGCGAGCCGCGAGCGTCTGGAAGCGGACGTCCACCGAGACCCGGATGTCCTGGGGCGACCAGGGATCGGTCCGGAACTTGCGCAGCAACTCGCCGCCGGGACCCAACCGGTCAAGACCCGCCAGGACCCGGTCGTACGTCCGCTCCAGTCCCGCCGTCCCGAACAGGACGCTCTTGTAGCCCGTGATGGGTGCCATGACCGGGTACGGGTAGCGGCGCACCCGGCTGCCGCCGCGCCTGTCGCCGGTATCGGCGACGACCACACCCCGGACGTCGAGGATGCGACCGCGCGTGACGGCGCGCTCGGCAGCGAGCTGGAGGGGGTTCCGCGGATCGGTGGTCAGCGGCCCTGCATCGACCACCTGGAGCCATCCAGCACCGACGGCGATGAGGCAATACAGGATGCCGATCACCAGACCGACCCGCATCAGGCCGCTGCCGATGCCAGGAGCGGGCATCAGGCGCTCACCGGGCGACCGATGCGGAAGCGGGCCGCCGGGACGCCGCGCACCGCACGCCGGTCGCTGAGTGCCAGGAGCAGGCCGACGACGAGGCAGCTCGTGAGCACCGAGGAACCGCCATAGCTCACGAACGGCAGCGTGACGCCGGTGAGGGGCACGAGTCGGAGGTTGGCGGCCATGATGAGGGCCGCCTGGAGCACCACCACGAGCGTCAGGCCCGCTGCGAGCAGTGCCTGGAACTCGTCCGGGGCGCGCGCCGCGATGCGCAATCCCCGCCCGGCGATGACCAGGTAGCAGGCGCCGACCGCGAGCGCCCCCAGGAGGCCCATCTCCTCCCCCACGGCCGCGAATGCGAAGTCCGTGTGGATGAGCGGGATGGCTGGCACGCTCCCGACGACCGGCAATCCGGCATCGAGGCCAGTGCCCAGGATGCCGCCCCGGCCGAAGGCATACAGGGCCCGGATGACCTGGTAGCCCGACCCGAGTGGATCGGCCCACGGATCCAGCCAGATGTCGACGCGGGTGCGCACGTGTCCCAGCTGGCCGTAGAGCAGTGCTGCGCCGACCATGAACAGCACCATGCCGACGATCACATACGAGCCTCGTCGGGTCGCGATGTAGAGCATGGCGAGGAAGACGCCGAACAGCAGCAGGGCCGCACCCAGGTCCTTCTGGATGATGACGAGACCGAGCGCGAGGCCCCACATGGCCACCATCGGCACCAGGTACGGCAGGGGTGGCAGCCGGGCGGGCCCCAGGCGCGTCGTCGAACTCGCCAGGATCACCCGGTTATCGGCGAGGTAGGCCGCGAGGAATACGACCAGGATGACCTTCAGCAACTCCGACGGCTGGCCGCTCAGCGGGCCCAGCCGGAGGGAGAGGCGGGCCCCGTTCACCTCGTCACCCAGCAGGAATACGGCACCCAGCAGGCAGATGCCCAGGAGAGCCCAGGTGTAGCGATACTCGCGCAACCAGCGCACGCTTCGGACGCTGATGGCGGTCACGCCCAGCACCGCGGCCCCGACCAGCAACCAGAGGAGCTGGAGATCACCCAGCATCAGGGTCCGGTCACCCAGCCGCTGGACGACCAGGTCCTGCGGCAGGCGCTCCATGAGCAGCACGGAGATGCCACCCAGCAGACCCACCACCGGCAGCAGGATCTGGTCGAGGTCACGCCCGCTGATGCTGAAGCCAAGGTGCAGCGCACCGAGTGCGAGCAGCCAGCACAGCATCGGCGATGGGTCACCGATGGTGATGCTGCCAGCCCGGGTCGACGCGAGACCCATCCAGCCCAGTCCTAGCGTGAGCGCCACGACCAGGAGCAGGCGCAGTTCCCGATCTCGGGCTCTCGGCCGCATCCGCAGCGCGGGCATGACCCGCCTCACGCCTCGCCGCCAGGGGTTGGTCGCTCCAGTCGCAGTCGCACCCGGCCCAGGCCGATCTCGTCGCCGAACCCGACGGCCACGCCGCCGGTCACCGGGTCCCCATTGACGCGCAGCGGCACGCCGTCCGCTCGCTCCTCCAGGTACCAGCCGCGCCCGCGGAACGTGAGCAGGCCATGGTGTCCGGCCACTTCCGGGTCATCGATGACGAGGGTGTTGTTGACGTCGGTGCCCAGGCTCGTGACAGCATCGATGGGGATGGACGAGCCCGGTTCGGGCTGGCCGAGCGGGGATGCGACGACGATGAGGCGTCCGACCGACGGCACCGCTGTCGCGACTGCTGAGCGCAGGTCACGCCACAGGGTCCGCACCACGACAGCAAGGAACAGGTACAGGCACACCACGAACGCGATACGCAGGACCCACAGGGCGACCGTGAACGCGTCCACCGTTCGGCGGAGCTGCTACGTTCGGTGACGGATGGTGAGCGTGGCGCGTCCCAGGCGGACCACATCGTCGACACCCAGACCGATCTCCCTGACCCGCACCCCGTTGACGAACGACCCGTTGGTGCTCTCGAGGTCGGTGTAGACCAGCACGCCCTGACGCGACGTGAAGCGACCGTGATGCCGCGAGACACGATCGTCGTTGATCACGATGTCGTTGTCGTCTCCCCTGCCGACGCGCAGGGTCCGGTCGGCGACATGGACCTGCCTCGACTGGCCATCGGGCCCGACGACCTCGATGGTGGCATCCACCTGGGGCTCGTCGAAGGCCGGCGCCGGGACACCACTGGCGTCGGAGGCCGGTGTCGGGGCGCCATGTGCGCCGACGCCGGCCATGGATGCCGCCGCATCGTGCGGCACGCTGCTCGAACTCTGCAAGCAGCTCCACGCGCACAAGCCGCTGTCGACAAACGTCTGGCTGATCTGGGTCGACGGCGAAGAGTCGCTCGAGGGGGAATGGAACGACGCCAAGGCGCTGATCGGGAGCACGCACTTCGCGACGACGATGGCGGCCGACAAGACGCGGTTCCCGGAGGGACTCGCGAAGCGGATGCGCGTGCTTGTCCTGCTCGACCTTCTCGGGGACAAGAACCTGAAGATCGACC
>JBBSOS010000239.1:0-4659 GCA_038259505.1 Candidatus Limnocylindrales bacterium
CACCTCCACGACCGCCGCATCCCATGGGCCCGAACCATCACCGACCACCGTCGCGAGGCGCACACCGGACCCGACCGGGACGCCGGAAGGCAGGGTGATGGCGTGCGCGCCGCGGCTCAGTTGCTCCACGCGGCCGTCGACCCTGTGGATGCGCCACAGCTGATACGCGCCATCGACCGGGGCGGCAGCCACGAGCCACGAGCCATCAGCGCTCCAGGTGATGGCCGGGTCGCCGACGCCCATGAGGTCCGAGACGATGCTCGCGCCGACCTCCAGGTCGCTGGCCGAGGTCAGGTCCTCCCCAACGCCCTCGGCATCCGGGGCGAACAGCCAGATGCTGTTGGACGATGCATTGCCAGCGGGGAACCGATGGCCGACCGCCGCGATGGTGCCGCCATCGGGGCTCCACGCGGGTCGATCGAATGCCCGGTCACCGGTGCCGCCCGTGACCCGTATGACCGGACCGCCGTCGGCGCCGATGAGGTAGATGTCCGAGCGCCAGGTGAGGTCGGCCGCCGCGTGCCGGTCCGAGACGAACGCGATGCGACCACCGTCCGGGCTCCACGCGGGTTGCCCGTCGCGCGCCATCCCCGAGGTCAGCCGCCGGGTACCGGCGTCCTGCACGTTGACGACCCACAGGTTGGGCGGATGCTGGTCGATGAAGCCCTCTCCGTTGAGCTGATACTGCAAGCGGTCGATGAGGTGCGCGTCACGAGCCGGGGGCTCGCCCGGTACCCGTCGTCGGCGACGTGGCTGGCTCGACGTGGCGGATGAGACCACGCACAGGCGACCGCCGTCCGGGCTCCAGGCGATGTCGCTGGCATCCTCGGGCAGGTGGGTCAGTTGCGTCGCTTCGCCGCCGGCCATGGGCAGCAGCCACACCTGGGTGCCCCCGCGTCCGTCCCTGGGCGCGTCCGGATCAGCCGGTCGGTCCCCGGCACCGCCAGCCGCCAGGACGCTGGAACGATCGCTCAGGAAGGCGATGGTGGAACCGTCCGGGCTCCAGCGCGGGGTCGTGTCGGACCGCGCGCCCAGGGTGACCCGGCGTCCGGGCGCCGAGCCGTCGGCCGGCACCAGCCAGATGGACAGCCGATATCCATCCTTGCCGGGAGCGGTCTCCTTGACCACATATGCGACCCGCGAGCCATCCGGTGAGATCCGGACATCGACGGGCACGCGCAGGGCGTACAGGTCGTCCGGGCGCGGGGATCGGGTCATCACGCTCCTCGGTGTTGGGTATCGGCGCTGTCGTCGGACGCGGCAGGACCGCACTCTGCCGCGCTCGATCCCGGCCGCTGCCGGCGCTTCCTCCATCCGGCCCATCGGCGCCGTAAGTCTACGGGCCGCCGCTGCGGTCGGGGCGTCCGGTCGGTCGGATGCGACAATCGGGGCGATGAGCAGCTACACGAGTGGCGGTGAGTACATCGCGCCGACCAGGATCCATGCCGATCGGGCGGCGGCCGTGCTGGAAATCGACTGGTCGGACGGACACCACACCCGCTACGACTTCGTCACGCTTCGCTGGCTGTGCCCATGCGCGTTCTGCCGCGGCGAAGCGGGACAGCCTGGCTGGCTTGACTCGAACCCCACGTTGTCCGACGCCCAGACCCAGCTCACGAGCATGGAGCTGGTTGGTCAATATGCCGTGGCCCCGACATGGGCCGATGGCCACCACACCGGCTACTACACCTTCGCGCGTCTGCGGGACGAGTGCCCGTGTGCCGAGGATGCGGCACGCCGGGGTCGCGATCCGCATGCCGTCCACCGCCTGGGCTGAGCCTGTGCCGTGCTACGCTTCCGGGCCCGTCAGGCCCCCTGACCTGGATGTGAGAGCCCGACCCCTGTGACGACCGTCCATCGACCCCCGCGTCGGCGCGCATCCGGCCGCGAACCCGCGCCGCTGCCGTATCTCAATCGCGAACTGTCGTGGCTGGACTTCAACGCCCGGGTGCTCCATGAGGCCGAGGACGAACGCAATCCGCTGCTGGAGCGGGCGCGCTTCCTCGCGATCTTCGCGAGCAACCTCGACGAGTTCTTCCAGGTGCGTGTCGCCGGACTCAAGCAACAGGTCGCGGCCGGCCATTCGTGGCCGTCACCCGACGGGCTCGCTGCGCCCCAGATCCTGGAGCGCATCCGTGACCACGTGCTGCAGCTCCAGGCCGCCCATTCCCGGCTGTATCTCGAGGTCCGCGACCGACTCGCCGACGAGGGCATCCGGATCGTGCGCTACGCCGAGCGGCCCGAGCGATTGCTGGAGCTCCGGCAACGCTATCTCGACGAGATCTTCCCCGTCCTGACGCCGCTCGCGGTCGACCCGTCGCATCCGTTCCCGTACATCAGCGACCTGTCCCTGTCGCTGGCTGTCACGGTCCGTGATCCCGCCGAGGGCGAGGAGCGATTCGCACGCATCAAGGTGCCGCCCGTCCTGCCCCGGCTGTGGGAGGTAGGCAACCGGACATACGTTCTGGTGGAGCAGATCATCGCGGCCAACCTGGACTCGCTGTTCCCGGGCATGGAGATCCTGGACCATCACCTGTTCCGGGTCACCCGCAACGCGGACATCTCCATCGAGGAGGACGAGGCGGACGACCTGCTGCTGGCCATCGAGGAGGAGCTCAGCCGTCGGCGCTTCGGCAAGGTGGTCCGACTCGAGGTCGAACGCTCGATGCCCTGGGATACCCGAAGCCTGCTCCAGAAGGGTCTCGGTCTCGAGGCCACCGACGTGTACGAGATCGCGGGCATGCTCGATCTGCGGGAGCTGACGACCATCGCGGACCTCGACGTGCCCGATCTCCAGCCACGCCCGTGGCATCCGGCCCAGCCGCCCGCGCTCAAGCCCATCGAGGACGAGGAGCCCGACGTCTTTGCCGCCATCCGCGCTGCCGATCTCCTGGTCCACCACCCGTACTAGTCGTTCACCGGTTCGGTCCAGCGGTTCATCGAACAGGCGGCCGAGGACCCCGACGTGCTGTCCATCAAGATGACCCTGTACCGGACGAGCGGCGACTCGGCCATCGTGCGGGCCCTCATCGATGCTGCGGAACGCGGCAAGCAGGTCGTCGCGATGGTGGAGCTCAAGGCGCGCTTCGACGAGCGCGCCAACATCGTCTGGGCGCGGGCACTCGAGCGAGCCGGTGCCCACGTCGCCTATGGGCTCGTGGGACTCAAGACCCACTGCAAGGCAGTACTGGTGGTCCGACGCGAGGGCCGCGGCCTGCGCTCGTACGTGCACATCGGCACCGGCAACTACAACCCCAAGACGGCGCGGGTGTACACCGATCTTGGCCTGCTGACCGACGACTCGGCCGTGACGGCGGACGTCACCGACCTGTTCAACGTGCTCACCGGCGTCGCCCGCAAAGAGCGGTACCGGCGGCTCCTGGTGGCCCCCGTGAGCCTCCGGTCGGGAATCCTGGAACTCATCGCCACGGAGGTCGACCGGCAGCGCACCCATGGTGACGGTCGCATCGTGCTCAAGGTCAACTCCATCGTCGACGCGGGCATCATCGGCGCCCTCTACGAGGCGAGCCAGGCAAGCGTGCCCATCGACATCATCGTCCGCGGGATGTGCTCGCTGGTGCCGGGCGTGCCCGACGTGAGCGAGACCATCGCGGTCCGGTCGATCATCGGCCGGTTCCTGGAGCATTCGCGGATCCTGTCGTTCGGTCGGGGCGACCGGGAGCAGTTCCTCATCGGGTCGGCCGATCTCATGGAACGCAACCTGGACCGACGCGTCGAGGCGCTCGTGCCGGTGACCGACGGAGCCCTGCAGGACCGGCTCCGGCATATCCTCGAGATCATGCTCAGCGACGACCGTCGCGCCTGGCGCCTGGACCAGGAGGGCGCCTGGCGACGGGTGGAGACGCTGCCGGGAGCGACAGCCGGCATCGACACCTTCGAGACCCTGGTGCAACTGCTCGCGACCGGGCAGGAGCCTTCGCCACAGGTGGCCAGTTGACCGCTGAGGGCGTCCCGCACGAGGTCGAGCTCAAGTACCGGGTGGCGGACGTCGCTGCCGTCGCTGCGTTCCTCGATGGGCCGTGGACCTCCGCACTGGTCGATGTGACCGTCGCGGAGGCGCCGATGCGCATCGTGGAGGATCGGTATTTCGACACCGCGCGGGGGGCCCTTCGGCGCCGGGGGTTCGGGGCACGCCTGCGCCGCACGGGCGAGCGGGTGACCCTCACGGTGAAGTCGCTGGCGCCCGACGAGGTGGCTGGCGACATCCCGGCGGACGCCCTGCATCGGCGCATCGAGCTCGAGGCTGCAGCGAACGCGCGGCTCGAACCGGGCGGTTGGCCATCGAGTCCGGCCCGGGAGCTGGTGGACGAGTTGCGGAGCGGTGCGCGCCTGATGGGGCAGTTCACGATCCGACAGCGGCGGACGATGCGGGCCATCGAGGGCGAGGATGGCGCCGCACAACTGTCACTCGACGAGGTCGAGGTGGTCGTCGGGCGGACCGTGGTGGGCACCTTCGCCGAGCTCGAGATCGAGTCGACCGAGGGCGGCGCCGGACTGCTCCGTCGCCTTGCCCGGGTGCTCGAAGCCAGCGGTCTCGTGTCGCCGGCGACCGGGTCGAAGGAGCGGCACGCCCGGACGCTCGTGGACCAGGAGCGGGCCGCGGCACGGGTCAGGCGGCTGCCGAAGGTCCCCCGCAGC
>JBBSOS010000240.1:0-4638 GCA_038259505.1 Candidatus Limnocylindrales bacterium
CTTGGTGCCGTGCGGGTCGGCCAGAAATTTGGGCAGGTACTCCGGTCGGGCGCGCTTCCCCACTTCGTCGAGAATCGGGGCGGGCCGGGCAATCAGTTGTTTGGAGAGCGCTGCATCAGCCGCGTGGCAGGCGGTGCGGCTCCACTGTGTCGCGTCCCGGGGCCAGCGGCGCCGATGGCCTGACCGACCCGCCACCAGGACGCCGGCGAGTCGCGCGGTATCAGTCGAGGGCAGCCAGGACGTCCGCGGTCGCCGTCAGCGTGCGCTCGATATCAGCGTCATCGTGGGCCGTGGACAGGAACCACGTGCCGCGCGAGGTCACGCGCACGCCACGATCCTGGAGCGCGAGGAGGAAGCGACGCTGGCGCGCGAGGTCCGTCGCCGCATATGCCCGGTAGTCGTGGATCGGCCCACTGCCGAACGTGGTGTTGAACACCGTGCCCAGACCCTGCACCCACAGGTCGATGCCCGCGGCCCGCGCCTGGTCCCCGAGCCCAGCCATGAGTCGCTCGCCCAGCCGCTCCATCCGCGGGTAGGCCGTGGCGTCGTCCCGGGCGAGTTCCGCGATCGTGGCGTTCGCCGCCGCGATGCTGGACAGGTTGGCGTTGTAGGTGCCGCCATGGAGCACGCCCGCGGTGGTCAGCAGCATCAGGTCGCGGCGACCAGCCAGGGCGGCGATGGGGAACCCGCTGCCCATCGCCTTCGCGAACGTCGCCAGATCGGGCGTGATACCCAGCCGGGTCTGGGCGCCGCCGTAGTCGACCCGGAAGCCGGTGATGACCTCATCGAAGATGAGCAGGCTGCCGTTGGACCGGGTGAGGGTCCGGGCTGCCTCCAGGAAGCCCGGCACAGGCGGGATGACGCAGGTGTTGCACAGGATCGGTTCACAGATGAGCGCCGCGATGCGCTCGCTGCCGGGTCCGGACAGCACTCGCTCCAGTGCCGCCATGTCGTTCCAGGGCAGCACGATGACCTCGTCCACCGAGGACGCCACCTGGCCCTCGCTGGGCAGCCAGGGGGTGGGTGCGTCGGCGGGGCCAGCCTGGGCGACCGGTGGCTGGGTGCTGACCAGGATCGGATCGAGCCAACCGTGATAGTGGCCCTCGAACTTGGCGATCAGGGGCCGACCCGTCGCCGCCCGTGCGAGCCGGAGCGCGGCCTGGACCATCTCCGTGCCGGAGCTGCCGAACCGGACGAGGTCGGCGCATGGGATCGCATCACGGAAGCGCTCTGCGAGCTCGACCTCGTCGGGGGTCTGACCGGCGAACAACTGTCCTCGCTGCAGTCCTGCGGCGACGGCGTCCACAACGGGAGCCGGGGCGTGACCCAGGATCGCGGGCCCCATACCCAGGACGAAGTCGACGTAGTCGTTGCCGTCGACGTCCGTGATGTGGGACCCGTGGCCACGCTCGAAGTACAGCGGAGCGGGATCACCACCCAGGCGGAAGTTGCTGCTGACACCACCCGCGAGTGATGCCTGGGCACGTTCGTACATGGCCAGCGAACGTGCATACCGATCGTGCCGGTCCACGGAAACCGCCTTGATGGGCGATCGGGTGGCTGATGCCTGGTGGGTCATGGGTGACGTCGCCTCCGCGAGGGGATCCGCCGCGTCAGGTGGGCTCCGTGGGACCGGAAGACGCTTGGTCGTGTCGCAGTATGGTCTGCCGTTTCGTCTGGCGCAATCGATTCGTCCCGATCAGCCTGGACGCTGCCGGGCGGGACATCCCTCAAGGGACGTCGCAGCGAAGCTCATCGGGCGCCTCCGGTCACCCACCGGACCCGGCGCGGGGTCAGCGCTCGACGCTGGCCCGAAGCTCCCTGAGGATGCGCGTCCCGGCCTGCTCGGTCTGGGCGCGGCTGCGCGCGGCCGCCGCCCGGGCATCGCGCGCCTCCACTGCTGCCAGGATCGGCCGATGCGCGTCGATCGCCACATCCAGCGGATCCCACGATCGATAGATGAGTGGCACGGCGCGTCGGGTCCCCTCCCAGAGCTCCACGATCCGGCGCATGCGCTCAGGGCGGCCGCCGGCCATGTACAGGGCACGGTGGAACTCCTGGTCATGCGCCACGAGCGCGTCCCGGTCCCCCCGCGCGTGGTCCTCCTCCATCATCCGGAACTTGTCGCGAATGACCTCCAGCCACTCATCGGTCAGGTTGAGCACGCCGTCGCGCGCCGCGAGACCCTCGAGGGCAGCGCGCATGGCATATGCCTCCTCGACGTCCTCGGGCGAGACCGACGCGACGGTGGCCCCGTGGTGCGCGCGGAACGTGACCAGGCGCTCCGCCTCGAGGGCGCGCAGCGCTTCTCGCACGGGCATGACGCTCATGCCCAGACGTGCCGCGAGGATGTTCAGCCGGAGTGGGGTACCGGGCGGCAACTGGCCCGACACGATGAGCGCCCGCAGGGACGACGCCGCGGCCTCCGTGAGCGTCTCGCGCGGCTGGGGCGCCAGGTCGAGGGCCTCGATGAGCGCTCGCTGGGATGGGGTCGTCACCACCACCTCCGCAGGACGATGGCCAACGATCCGCCGGTGTGCCAGTGCGACTCGCACGCGTCGGCGGATGCGGCCGCTGTCACAGCATCAGGTCCCGCCATGCACGCCATGATCGTCCCCTCCAGGACTGGCCAGTCTCACCTGCGCGATGCCCGCCTCATCGTGCGTCTGAACCGGGCTGCGGCATGACACCGATGATGGGGTACTTGCCAGCCGCCGCTGAGATCGTATCATTGATCACATGAGCCCGATGGTTGCGCGCTGCGCATGTGGCACCTCGTCGTTGACAGCGGCCGGGTCGAAGCATACGGCGCGCCACCAAGCGAACCCCGGAATCGCATAACGATCCGGGCGAGCAGTATCAGCGATCGACGGCGCGGGCATCCCGATCGGTCCGAACCGATCCCTGGAGGAGGACAGATGGATAGGCTCTTCGGTCGTCGGCGCACGGGCGCCAGGAAGCAGGGCCGCGCGGCGATCGCGCTGCTTGCGGCATCCCTGGTCATCGGCGCATCGAGTGGCGCGGCCTTGGCGCAGGACGCCCCGACCACCATCGACAACATCAAGGTCGCGGGCGCCGGACCGGTCCTGACGCTCGATGTGACCAAGTCCGGTGACCTCGTGTCGGTGGACACCATCATCCTGACCCAGGGGTCGCTCGTCCGGCATGACGCCGATGGCGTACCGCAGCTCGAGATGGCGGACTCGATCACCACGTCCGAGGACGGCAAGACCGTCACCATCAAGCTCAAGCCCGGCCTGCTCTACTCCGATGGCACGCCGGTCACCGCGGCCGATATCAAGGCGATCGTCGACCGCCAACTGCCTGCGGACACCAGCAACCACATCTTCATCAGCAGCGTCGAGTCGGCGGAGGTCATCGATGACCTGACCGCGCAGCTCAACCTGAAGTATCCCGACCCCGACCTGATGAACGGCCTCTCGGCGCGAGCGCTCGCACTGAACCCGGCCGACCAGCTGGCCAATGACCCGGACTACTTCCTGCATCCGGTGAGCGCGGGACCCTACATGGTCACCGACTACACCCCCAACGGGAACATCCACCTCGAAGCCAATCCCAACTATGTCGGCGGGCCGATGGTGGTCCAGGGCATCGATATCGTGTATGTCCCCGACCTGACCTCGAAGGTCCTCCAGCTCGCCACCGGCGCCCTCGACTTCGTGTGGGACCTGCCCATCGCGGCCAAGGACAGCCTGCCGCCGGAGGTCCACCAGTTCATCGTCAACGTCGGTGGCGCGAACGCGCTGCTGCTGCAGATGGACCCCAAGGGCAAGGCCGGTGACAAGTTCACTGACCCCCGGGTCCGCCAGGCCATGTCGCTGGCCATCGACCGGCAGGCGGTCGCCGACAAGGCCTTCCTGGGCCTGGTCAAGCCCCTGACCTCGTTCTGGTACGACTGCGGTCCGGCGCTGTGCCCCCAGGGCATGCTGCCCAACGGCGGTGTCCAGGACGTCGAGGCCGCCAAGGCCCTCATGAAGGAAGCCGGCGTCGACTCCATCGATGCCGAGATGCTC
Source organism: Candidatus Limnocylindrales bacterium (assembly GCA_038259505.1). GTDB lineage: Bacteria > Chloroflexota > Limnocylindria > Limnocylindrales > CSP1-4 > JAFMJV01. Next base: position 4,035 of record JBBSOS010000240.1, read on the forward strand.
GTCAGCAGCACCCGCGGCGGCTGGAAGGAAGCAGCCACCCTCGTCGCCGCGGACCTCGCCAAGATCGGTGTCAACCTCACCGTCAGCCCCGTGGACGAGGCGACCTGGAACGGCGCCCAGGCCAGCGGCAACTACGAGGTCATCTACAGCGGCGGGGCCTCCAGCCCCCAGGTCACCATGGGCTTCTGGATCGGCGATGGCTTCTTCCCGCAGCACAACGGGTACATCGACATCCCCGATCACGACAAGGTCGTCAAGCTCATCGCCGACATGGCCCAGGAGCTCGACCCGGTCAAGCGCCTCGATCTCATGACCCAGGTCCAGGAGTTCGCCCGGGAGACCATGCCCTACATCCCGATCGTGGACCGGATCGCCCTTGACGGCACCCGGCTGCCGGAGGGCACCCTGAGCGTGGCGCAGACCACGCCGGGTTACATGATCTTCCAGACCCAGGCCGAGCAGGCAGCCGGCAAGGCTGCCGGCCAGCCCTAGGCTGGTCCTCCATCACCCATAGCCACCAGGGCGACCGGACACGGGGGCTGACGTCCTGAACGAAGCGCCGCGATGATCCAACGCCTCGCGGCGCGTTCGCCTGTGCTGCGCA
>JBBSOS010000241.1:0-4637 GCA_038259505.1 Candidatus Limnocylindrales bacterium
AGGACGTCGAACGCCTCTCGGTAGCCCATCGCGCCAAAGGGCGGCAGATCCTCCGGGTAGCGCGACCGCAGGTCGACCGCCTCCTCCAGCAGTCCGCCCCCGAACTGGGCGCGCACCCGGTCCTCGATCGTGGCTCGGTGCTCGTCCGGATCGACGCTGATGCCCAGCCACACGACCGGGCCGGGATAGCCCTCCGGTGCGGGTGGCGGGGCGTCCCCCCGGGTGCGTGCATGCTCGATGGCCCGGATGACCCGCCGGTGATTGGCCCGGTCGACCCGCCGTCCCGCGTTGGGAGCCAGCGCATCAAGCTCGACGAGGAGTGATGCCAGGCCCTCGCGCCCCAGACGCAGCTCGAGTTCAGCGCGCAGTTCCGGGTCATCACCGACGGCATCCATGGGCAGGCCGCGAGCGACCGCACGCAGGTACAGCCCCGTGCCGCCGACCATCACGGCCGGCCGACCACGAGCGGCGATGCCTGCGAGAACATCGATGGCGTAGCGCCGGAAATCCGCCGCCGTGAAGCGCCCATCCGGCTCCACCAGGTCCAGGCCATGGTGTGGCACCAGAGCCCGGTCCTCGGTGCTGGCCTTGGCCGTTCCGATGTCCATGCCCCGGTACACCTGCCGCGAGTCAGCGCTCAGGATCTCGGCACCGAGCGCCTCGGCCAGGGTGATCGAGAGCCGCGTCTTGCCGGTCGCGGTGGCGCCGCCGATGACGATGAGCAGCGGCAGCGCCTGGATGTCGGGACTCGTCAGGCGTCCCCGCCGATGCGTTGACCCATCAGCGCATACGGCCCCGTATGATCCACCCGCACCGTCACGAACCGGCCGACCAGCTCCGGTCCACCATCGAGGTGCATGAGCTTGTTGTGTCGTGTGCGACCTGCGACGCGGGGGGTCAACGGCCCCTCCCCCGTCTCATGATCATGCGATCGCGGTGGCCGGACCTGGTCCACGAGGACCTCGACCTCCTGCCCGAGCCAGGCCGTGTTGCGCTCGTGGCCGATGCCCTCCTGCGTGTCCAGCAGCGCGTTGAGTCGGGCTCGCTTGACGTCCGCCGGCACGTCGTCAGGCAGGCGACTGGCGGGCGTGCCGGGCCGGGGCGAGAACGCCGCCGCGAAGACGCTGTCGAAGCGGACCGTGCGCAGCAGCGCCAGGGTGTGCTGGAACTGCTCCTCGGTCTCACCACAGAAGCCCACGATGACGTCCGTCGTGAGACAGATGTCGGGGATCGCCCGCCGGAGGCGAGCGACCAGGTCCAGGTACGCCTCGATGGTGTACTGGCGGCCCATCCGGTGGAGGACCGCATCGTCGCCCGCCTGCACGGGCAGGTGGAGGTGCTCACAGACCGAATCGCAGCCTGCCATGGCGTCGATGAGGCGCGCCGACAGGTCCCAGGGATGGGACGTCACGAATCGCACGCGCGGGATAGCCGGCCGGCCATCAGCACCACGGACGTCGTCGATGGCGTGTAGGAGGGCTGCCATGTCCGGTCGGCCATCCAGTGGCAGGTCGCGCCCCAGGGTCCGGGCGGCGTGGATGTCCCTGAAGCGCGCGTCCGGAGCAAGATCGTGGCCGTAGGAGTTGACGTTCTGGCCGAGCAGGGTCACGTCCAGGACGCCGGCAGCGGCCAACGCACGCGCCTCCGTCACGACATCGTCGAACGGTCGGCTGCGTTCCGGTCCCCTGCTGAAGGGCACGATGCTGTAGGTGCATGTCTTGTCGCAGCCGTAGATGATGGGCCGCCACGCGTGGCTGCCGCCACGTCGCTCGATGGTCCCTTGCTCCACGGCTGCTGCCCGGGACTCGGGCAATCGGTCGGCGGTCGCCGCCACCGAGCGACCGACCCGCTGCAGGGTCGTTGCATCCGGCACGGCAGACGCAGATGTCGCCGTGCCCAGACCCAGGCGCATGGTCAATTCCGGTTCCTGGTCGGGGCGCAGGAAGAGGTCCACCTGGGGATAGCGTCGCCGCAGGTCCACGTTGTCGTCCGCCCGCACGGAGCAGCCGGTGAGGACCACGCGGAGCGCCGGGTTCGCCGCCTTGAGGCGTGCGATGGCGCCCATCCTGCCGATGACCTTGTGCTCGGCTGCCTCGCGGATGGCGCAGCTGTTGATGACCAGCAGGTCGGCGGAGTCCAGCCCCGCCGCCTCGGCGCAACCGGCGGCCAGCAACGCTCCGGCCATCTCCTCCGAGTCCGAATGGTTCATCTGGCAGCCAAGCGTCCAGACATGGAATCGGGGCAGGACCTGGTCGTCGGTCAGGAACTCGGCCACCCGTTCGTCGGCTGCCACGGGATCCGCGGGCCGTCGCGCAGCCGCAGGTGCCAGCTCCAGGATGGGCAGTGCTCGGGTGGTCACGACACTCGGCTCGTCACGATGGGACCCGGGCGATCGCCCTGAGCAGGCCATCGCCGACCGTGTCCGGGACCCACGTGATCGCGGCCTGGTCCTGGTAGGTCACGTCGTGGCCATGGAAGTCACTGCCACCGGTCGGCAGCAGCCCTTCGTGCTCCGCGAAGTCGCCCATGCGTGCCACGGTAGCGCGGTCGAAGCTTCGGTAATAGACCTCGACGCCGGCCAGACCCCAGCCACGGAGGCGCGCCACATCGGCGGGGTGGTCAGGTGCGCTCGGTGAGTGCGCGAGGACCGCGAGCCCACCGGCATCGCCGATCGCCTCGACCGCGGCACGCGGCCCGATGCCCTGGCGTGGCACGTACGCGGGACGGCCGTAGGACAGCCAGCGATCGAACGCGTCCTGGATGGAGCTGGCATGGCCAGCCAGGATGAGTGCCTCCCCGACATGTGGCCGGCCACGCGCCGTGCTGGGCGCGAGACCGAGCGACGCGAACTCGTCATCCACGGGCATGCCCAGCGTCCGGAGGGTCTCGAGCGTCATGTCGATGCGCGCCTCGCGGGACCGCCGCTGGCGATCGAGGGTGGCATCGAGGCCGGCGTCATCGGGATCGACCCCGAAACCCAGGATGTGGAGCTCGCCATGGACCCGGCCCAGCCCATGTTGTTCCATGTCCAGGTTGCCGACGGTGTTGATCTCCAGCGCCGGGATGAGTCGTGGCCCGTCCGCCGCCGCCGCGCTCCCGAGGCCTGCGTCCCGGAGCTCCCGATAGCCCGCGAGCGTGTCGTGGTCGGTGATGGCCGCGACCGCGATGCCCCAGTCCCGCATGGCGGCGAAGAGTGCGGCAGGCTCCAGGACGCCGTCCGAGCGACGCGTGTGACAGTGCAGGTCGACCCGGTTGCGGAGGGACTCGGTCATGCTTCGACGATACGACGGATCCGCTCCACGGCGATGGCGCGCCCGGTCGAAGGGTCGATGTCGATGAGCAGCGCGTTGACGACCACGGGGCCCGTGCCCACCTCGAAGCGGGTCGGCAGCCCGGTCAGGAACCGGGGCAGCACGGTCTCTGGCGCGAACCCGATGACGCTGTCGATCGGGCCGGTCATGCCCAGGTCGCTGACGTATGCCGTGCCGCGCGGCAGGATCCGCTCGTCTGCCGTCGGCACGTGGGTGTGGGTGCCCACGACCGCGCTGACCCGGCCATCGAGGTGCAGCCCGAACGCGGTCTTCTCGCTGGTCAGCTCGCAATGGAAATCGACCAGCCGGATGGCCGGGAGCTCGTCTGCCGAGTCCTCCAGCAGACGGTCCAGGTCCAGGAAGGGGTTGTCGATAGGGATCATGGTCGAGCGGCCCTGGGCGTTGACCACGGCGACCTCCGTGCCGTCGTGGGCGTGGAAGATGCCCCAGCCGCGACCGGGGATGCCCGTGGTGCCGTAGTTGATGGGCCGCAGGATCCGCTCGTCCCGATCGAGCTCGGGGATGATCTCGCGCTTGTCCCAGATGTGGTTGCCGCTCGTGATGACGTCCACACCAGCGTCATACAGGGCACGGGCGGTCGAGATGGTGAGGCCCATGCCGCCGGCAAGGTTCTCGCCGTTGGCTGTGACGAAGTCGATGCCCCGCGCGTCACGCAGGGTCGTGAGCATCTGGTCGAGCGCCACGCGGCCTGGCTTGCCGATGACATCGCCGATCATCAGCACCCGCAGGGTGTCTCGGCCGGGCCGCTCCGGGACGGGTGGCAGGAGATCGGCCGCAAGCGTTCTGGCCACCGGACGACGGCCGTCGGTGGCGGCTACTTCGCGTACTCCACAGCGCGGGTCTCGCGGATGACCGTGACCTTGATCTGGCCCGGATAGGTCAGCGATTCCTCGATCTTGTGCACGATGTCGCGGGCGAGCCGCATGGAAGCGAGATCGTCGATCTCTTCGGGACGGACCAGGATGCGGACCTCGCGACCAGCCTGGACGGCGAATGACTTCTCGACCCCGCCGAAGCTGTTGGCGATCGCCTGGAGGTCCTCAAGGCGCTTCACGTACGTGTCCATCGTCTCGCCCCGGGCACCCGGCCGGGATGCGCTGATGGCATCGGCGATCTGGACGATGGGCGCCTCGATGCAGGTGTATTCCACCTCCTGGTGGTGCGCGGCGATGCCGTTGATGACCCGCGGCGGCAGGTCGTGGCGTGCCGCGATGGCCGCGCCGATGGCCGCGTGGGGCCCCTCCACCTCGTGGTCCACGGCCTTGCCGATGTCTTGGAGCAGGCCACCCATCTTGGCCAGTGCGA
>JBBSOS010000242.1:0-4633 GCA_038259505.1 Candidatus Limnocylindrales bacterium
AACGTCTGGCCCGCGTGGACACGGCGACCACGTCAGTCGCGCGGTGACCAGGTCACGATGCCGATCCGTGCCCGGTCCTCCGGCAGCACCCAGGAATCGTCGCGCGTGACCACCTCGGTGCGCAGCAGTCGCCCGAGGAGCACGTCGCGCTCCGATCCCGGACGGAGCCAGAGCTGCCGCCGTGCGCGATCGTGCAGCGCCTCGAACGTCGGATAGGTCGGCACCTCGCGCTCGACGAGCTGGACCTGTGGCAACCGACCCCGCGCGATGAGCAGCGTGAGCAACTCCGGCAGCGCCGGCAGCGCGACCCGCTGCTCGCCGTGGATCGGCGTCCAGTAGCGTCGGCCGACCGTGGTCATGGCACCCTCGCCCATGACCGCGATGCACATCCGGCCGACTGCATCCTCGAGCGCGTCCAGGAACGAGCCCATCGCCTCGATGTCGTAGCCCACGTGTGCGACGAGGCCGACATCCGCGTGGATCCCCGGCAAGGCCGACGCGCCCGTCGACGCGCCCGTCGACGGGCCCGCCGCCGGCTGGCCCGCAGACTCCAAGGGCCAGCGACCCGCGACCACCTCCAGGTTGTCGAGCGCTGCCTCGACCATCCCCGCCCGCAGCAGGTCGAGCATCGCAGGTGACGGCTCGACAGCGATGACGCCGCGAACCTCTCGCGCGAGGGGCAACGCGTATCGGCCGCCACCAGCACCCACATCGAGCCACGTCTCGTCCGATCGGGCGAGGTCCAGCAAGACCCGGCCAACTGCATCCGGTTCGGCTCCGGGGTCGAACCGGAACCGGTGCGCGGTGGGTGCGTAGAAATCCGCCGGGTCCGCGAGCTCCCGACAGCGGTCGGTCTGGGTGCGCTCGTCCGCGACTCGAGCTGCCCAGGCGGCCAGCGCCGCGGCTGGAGTCGGTCGAAGCGCATCGGAGGTGACCGGCGTGGGCAGCGTCATCGACGCAGCGTACCTCTACCCTGTGTCGGTCATGGAACGTGTTCCTGCCCTGATGCCCGTCCCCGCTGCCCGCGGCACGCATGGTGCCGTGGCGAGCCCGCATCATCTGGCGACCCAGGCCGGCATCGGCATCCTGCGCGCCGGTGGCACCGCCGTGGATGCGGCCATCGCGACCAACGCCGCGCTCGCGGTGGTCGCCGGCCATTCCTGTGGCCTGGGCGGTGATGCGTTCTGGCTGATCCATGACCCATCGACACGAGACACCCTGGCGCTCAACGGCAGCGGGCGCTCGGCCGCCGGCGCCTCGCTGGCCGCGGCCATCCGGGCGGGATTGACATCGATGCCCGAGCGTGGTCCATGGAGCGTGACCGTGCCCGGCGCGGTCGAATCCTGGGGCATCGCGCATCGTCGCCATGGCCGCCTGCCCTGGCAGGCACTCCTGGCGCCGGCCATCGAGCTTGCCGACGGGTTCCCGGCATCCCCAGCATGGATCGCGGCCGTCGAGCGGGCGGCGGCCATCTTCGGGACGGCGGGCGACTGGGCTCGCACCTACCGCCTCCACGGGAGACCCTGGCGGCCTGGTGAACGCGTTCGACTGACGGCCCTTCGGGAGTCGCTCCGGACGATCGCGTCCGACGGACCGAGCGTGCTGTACACCGGGCATCTCGGGCGTCGTGCGGCCGCATACCTGGAGCACGCCGGTTCCCCCATCCGGTCAGTGGACCTCGCCGCGCACCGATCAGATTGGGGCGTTCCGCTGCAGGTCCGCTATCGAGGCGCGACCTCGCTGTCACATCCCCCGAACAGTTGCGGTGTCGTCGCCCTCGAGACATTGGGCATCCTCGACGCGCTCGAACCGCCCGCGGCGGACGCCTTTGACGGCCGGGGCGTCGCAGACGCACGCTGGGTCCATCTGGGCCTGGAGGCGTTGCGGATCGCGCTCGCCGATCGAGATCGCTGGCTGACGGATCCGGAGGACATGGAGCCGGGGGTGACCGGCCGTCTGCTGGATCCTGCACGGACCCGGTCGCTCGCAGCATCCATCGACCCGGACCGGGTCGCGCCACCGATCCCATCGTCACTACCGCGCGGTGGGGGCACCACCTACCTGTGCACCGCGGACGTCGATGGCGGCGTGGTGAGCCTCATCGAGTCCAACTATGCGGGGTTCGGCTCTGGGCTGGTCGATCCCGAGACGGGCATCGGCTACCAGAACCGGGGCGCCTTCTTCCGGCTCGATCCCGGCCACGTGAACTCCCTCGCGCCGCGCAAGCGGACCCTGCACACGCTGACCCCTGGCCTGCTCCTGCGTGACGGCCAGCCCTGGGTCGTGCATGGCTCCATGGGCGGTGAGATCCAGCCCCAGGTGTTCGCCCAGGTGGTATCGGCCATCGTCGACGGCGGGCTTGACGTGGCCACGGCCGTGGGCGCACCCCGTTGGGCAGCCGAGGTGCCACGCCAGCTGGATCCGGCCACCCTGACCGTACTCGAATCGCGCTACCGAGCCGACGTCGTCGCGGGTCTCTGCGACCGCGGCCAGGATCCCCGGGTCATCGACCCGTGGTCGTCATCGATGGGTCATGCCCATGCCATCGAGCTCGTACGGGATGGCCCGTCGGGAGACCTCGTCTCCTTCGTGGCGGCCACCGATCCGCGCTCCGAGGGCCTGCCGGGAGCGTGGTAGCGGCGCTCAGCCGGTCCGGTGACGCAGCCGGACCTGCGGCAGTGGGCGCCGACGGATGGTGCGTTCGCGGTGGCGCTCCTCGGTCAGGAGCCGCTCCCGGGCTCGCGCGAGGTCACGCTGGCCCAGGAGACCGACCAACCGGGAGGGGTCGGTGCGTTCCACCACGGGCATGACCCACAGTCCGGTCGCCGCCATCCGGTCCGCGGCGGTCCGGAGCGTCTCGTCCGCGAAGGCGACCTGGGCCGGTCGCATCATGTCACCCACGGAGCGATCCGCTAGTGCCTCATGCCGCAAGGTTCGGTAGCGAATGATGCACCTCGGCCTTGATGCGCCAGGGCTTCGCGGGCCGGCTGTTGCGGTTGTGCCAGCGCAGGTAGGCATGGATCGCCCGGTCCTGCTCGGCATGGGTCCGGTGGTCGGTGCCGTCGAGGGTGAACCGGCGCAGGGCCATGAACTGGCACTCGATGAGGTTGAGCCAGCTCGAGTACGTGGGCAGGAAGACGAGCTCGATGTCGCGGTCACGCACCCACTCCCCGAGTTCCTTCTTGTGGTGCGGACTGAAGTTGTCGAGGATCACGATGAGGTGCTCGGTGAAGCGGGCGCGCAGGGTCCGGAGCAGCTCCCGCACCTGCCGCCAGGTCTTGGTCGTCCGGATGTGGCCGTACAGCCGGCCGGTCGCCGGGTCGTAGGCGGCGAGCAGGTGGCGCACCCCCGCGGTCCGCGTATAGGTGGCCCGGAACCGGGCCGGGTGCCGCATCGGCTGCCAGCCGTGGCCCAGGCGCGGCAGGAGGTTGAGCGGCCCGAACTCGTCGAGGCAGAGCACCCGTGCTCCGCGAGGCGGGTGTGCATAGAGGTCGAGCACCCGGTTCTTCCGGGTCTCGAACTCGGGGTCGGGCGATACCTTCCAGGTCTTGTGATGCTGGAACCGGATGCCGGCGTCCCGGAGGATGCGCCACAGCTGGCTGCGGCTGATGGTGGCCACCACCCGGGCACGGATCAGGTGTGCGCGCAGCTTGGTCAGGCTCCAGGAGCTGAACGGCTCACCGCGGTCGGTCGGACGGGCGAGGGCCACCTTCACGATCCCCGTGCGCTGGTCGGGATCGATCCGGCGTGGACGGCCCTCGCCCCAGTGAGGGTCCAGGGCCGGGAAGCCCTCCGCGTTGAACGCGTGGATGAGTGCCGCGACATGCGTCGCACTGGCCGCGAACAGCAGCGCGACCTGGCTGACGCTCTGGCCCTGGAAGGATGCGAACAGGAGCATCGCACGATGGCGCACCACCGCGTCCGGCCCCCGTTTCGAGAGGTGGAGGAGGTGGGCCGCCTCCCCGTCACTCAGTTCTCGGACGAAGAGTTCGGCCCGGCGAGCCATCGCCACCTCCTGCGCTTCGATGGACGGGGTTCGGGGAGTGCGATACCTACCGAGCATTATGAATCAGGGCACTAGGCATCGAGCGCTCTGACCCCCAGGCGATCGTGGTGCCGTCGGACTTTGATCGCCCCGAGCTTAGCTTCGAGGTGGTCTCGAGCGGCGCGGACGAGGTCGCCAGTCGCGTGTACGGCGTCCTCAACGTGCTCGCGACGAGGGAGCGGATGACCCTCGCCGAGTACTTGTCTCCACAGGGTGAGGACAGGCACTGTGGCATCGTGTTCTGCCAGAAGGTGGACGGGCCTAACAGCATCATGTGGTTGTCTCGTGAACTTGAGAGGCACCTCGGCGGACAGCTCCTCGTGTATGGCGGAAGTGCTCCTAAGCGGATCGCGGCCACCCCGGGCGGACGCGATCGCTGGGAACGCCAGAAGCGAGAGAGTGCCGAGCGATTCAAGAGCAACGACGCGGCCATGCTCGTCGCCACCAAGGCGTATGGCATGGGCATCGACAAGCCGAATGTGCGTTTCATCATCCACGCGGGTCTGTCTGGGTCGATCGAGGCGTATTATCAAGAGGCTGGGAGGGCGGGGCGAGACCGTCGTGCCAGCCACTGCGTGATCGTCCATT
>JBBSOS010000243.1:0-4633 GCA_038259505.1 Candidatus Limnocylindrales bacterium
CGCCGAGGCCTTCCCGGCACGCCGGAGCCTTCCCGGCACGCCGGAGCCTTCCCGGCACGCCGGAGCCTTCCCGGCACGCCGGAGCCTTCCCGGCACGCCGGAGCCTTCCCGGCACGCCGGAGCCTTCCCGGGCCTGACGGGGGCGGGACTCGGCCTCAACCGCGCATGAACTCCGAGACTGCGTCCGGGTCCTCGGCCGTGTAGAACCAGACCTCGCTGATCATGCCGTCGGCGACGCGGAAGACGCCGATCTCGCGGCCGCTCATTCCGCCGCCGTGTCGCTGCGCGGAGAAATCGACGAGTGCCACCACGTGCTCGTCGCTGGTCAGCAGGTCCGTGACCGTCAGCGTGAAGGTGCCTTCGGTCTCGACCATCGACTGGCGAATGGCGTCCATGACTTGCTCCCGGCCATTGAGCGTGCCCAGGTACTCGTATGGCTCGTGCCAGATGACATCGGGCGCGATGAGGCTCGCGGCGGCCTCCAGGTCGGTGCCTTGGCGGGCCTCGTACAGCTTGCGGACGACGGACGAGTCAGCGGTCATGTCGAGCTCCTCAACCGGCCACGGACGGGCCGCCCACGGCTGGGCCAGCTCCGGCTGGACCGCCTACGGCCGCGCCAGCTACGGTCGGGACCGGTTGCGTGTCCACGCGCGCCGGATGTGCAGCTTCCCAGACGTCGATGGCGTCCGTTCGGCGCATCACCCAGCCGATCTCGTCCGTGCCAGCGAGCATCATCTGACGTGCGAACGGATCGACCTCGAAATCCACGGTCGAACCGTCCGGCAGCAGCAGCCCCAGCTCGGAGAGGTCCACCGTCACGTAGGCATCGGGGTCCGCCGCCAGCATGTCCGAGATGCGTTGGTGGGTGACCGCGTCGACCACGATAGGCAGCAGGCCGTTCTTCATGGAGTTGTTGCGGAAGATGTCCGCGTACGAGGTGCTGATGATGGCTTTGATGCCCCACGCCGTAAGCGCCCAGGGTGCGTGCTCGCGGGACGACCCAGCACCGAAGTTGTCGCCCACCAGGAGCACCTGGCGGCCCTGCATCTCGGGCTGGTTCAGGATGAATCCGGGATCGGGCGATCCGTCCGCGAGGTAGCGCCAGTCGTTGAACAGGGCGCTCGCGAGGCCGGACTTCTCGGTCGTCTTGAGGAATCGGGCGGGGATGATCTGGTCGGTATCGACATTCTCGGCGGGCATCGGGATGAGCTTGCTGCTGAAGGTCGTGTAGGGATCGGGCACGGCGCGGCTCCTGTGCGGCGTTCAGTGGGCCGTGACACGCGCGGGCGTGTGGTCGATGAGTAGCCGGGGATCGCTGACCACGCCCGCCAGAGCGGTGGCAGCAGCGGTGAGGGGAGACGTGAGGAAGGTGCGGGCACCCTTGCCCTGGCGTCCTTCGAAGTTCCGGTTACTGGTCGACACGATGTACTGGCCGGGGGCACCCTGGTCGCCGTTCATGGCGATGCACATCGAGCAGCCTGCCTCGCGCCATTCGGCACCTGCGTCCCTGAACACGGTATCGAGGCCTTCGCGTTCCGCCTGGAGCTTCACCTGCGTGCTCCCGGGCACGACCATCACCCGCAGGCCATCGGCCACGTGACGGTCGCGGAAGATGTCGGCCGCTTCCCGCAGGTCGCTGATGCGGCTGTTGGTGCAGCTGCCGATGAACACGATGTCTACCTTCTGGCCCAGCAGCGACTGGCCGGCCGCGAGACCCATGTAGTCGAGCGCATGCGTGAGCGCCCGCCTACCGGCCTCGTCTGGTTGCGCCGCGGGGTCGGGTACCGCGGCCGTGATGCCCATGCCCATGCCGGGGTTCGTGCCGTAGGTGATCATCGGCTCCAGTGTGGCGGCATCGATGGTGATGGACCGCTCGTAGACCGCGCCCGGGTCAGACGGGAGCTGGCGCCAGCGCTCGACCGCGGCGTCGAAGCCGGCACTCGTGGGCGCGTGCGCCCTGCCGCGGATGTACTCGAACGTCGTCTCGTCGGGCGCGCTCAGGCCGGCCCGCGCGCCACCCTCGATGGACATGTTGCAGATGGTCATCCGCTCCTCCATCGACAACCCGTCGATGGCGGATCCGCGGTATTCGAACACGAAGCCGGTGCCGCCGCCGACGCCGATGCGCGAGATGAGGTTGAGGATGATGTCCTTGGCCGTGACCCCCGGCTTGAGTTGGCCCTCGACGCGCACCTCGTAGGAGCGCGGCGGCCGCTGCAGCAGCGTCTGGGTGGCCAGCACCATCTCGACCTCGGACGTGCCGATGCCGAACGCCAGTGCCCCGAATGCGCCGTGTGTCGCGGTATGGGAGTCGCCGCACACGATGGTCATGCCCGGTTGCGTCAGGCCGAGTTCTGGACCGATGACGTGGACGATGCCCTGGTGGTCCGAACCGCGGGAGTAGATGGGCACCCCGAACTCCGCGCAGTTGCGCTCCAGCTGGGCCACCTGGAAGGCGGCCTGCTGGTCCAGGATGGGCAGACTCCGGGGCGTGGTGGGGGTCGAGTGGTCGGCGGTCGCCACGGTCCGATGCGGATGGCGCACCGTCAGCCCCCGGTCTCGGAGACCCTGGAACGCCTGGGGGCTGGTGACCTCGTGGACCAGGTGCAGGTCGATACCGATGACGCTCGGAGCTCCGGGCTCCTCGAACACGACATGGTCGTCCCAGATCTTGTGGACGAGCGTGCGCGGGGCGGACCGGTGAGTCAAGGGAGTGGCTTGATCGGGCATCGGGATCTCGCTGACGATGTTTCGGTTGGGGCCGCGCTGGTCCGCGGGCTTGAGACGCCGATGGTTGCGCCATGAACGCCGATGCCTGAGCGTAGCAGACCCCGCCGACGGTGCCTCAGCCGTGTCGGTGCCTGAGCGGCGTCGAGGCGGCAGCTCGACCGCGCAGGACAGGCCGTGCGGCGGGCGACCCTCGTGGCTCGGGTACTCCGGGAGCAGCTGGAATGGCTGCTGGGCACGCGACCGCACCGCCGAGCGGGAAGTCGGCGTAGCGCTGCACGAGGTCCGCCATCCGCAGCCAATCGTCTGGTCATGACCGAAGCGATGCAGCCGAGCACGCAAGCGACGCAGCTCGCGCCACGGCTACCCAGCCACAGGGTGATCAGGCCGACATCTCGGGCACGAGCCCGGATCGAGCCATCATCAGGCGCAGGTCGACCCGGATCGCGGGTCGGCCACCCGCCCAGGGGGTCGATTGGCCGGGAGGCGTCCTGATCCGGTCTCCCGACAGCCCGATCACCCGCCTCGCGGGTGTCCCGACGGCGCGGACGCTCCACACCGCCCGACGGTGCGGACGAACGGCACACCCGACAGCTCGCGCGGCACCGGCGTGGGCTCGAACGCGTCATGCCGCCCACGAAAATGCGTCATGCCGCATTTGCAAGCTCGGTGCAACGCCGTGGCCGTCGTTGTGAGGCCGGCCGGTGCTCCCAGCGCATACATTTGAGGATGATCGAGGACGGCAACGCCGCGATCTCGCGCGACGTCCTCGCATCGCGGGGAGGCTTGACCATGCGAGGACCTCGAATGATCGGATTCGCGACGACGGCACTTGTTGCGGGCGCGCTCGTCGCCGGAGTGATCCCGGCAGGGGCGCAGAGCCCCGGGGCGCAGAGCCCGGTCGTGGCGCAGAGCCCGGGCGTGGCGCAGAGCCCAGGGTCCGACTGGGCGTCGAACATCAGCGGACCCGTGGTCCTGTCGGGCTGGCAGTCGTCGCCGGCCGAGGGCAACGCCCTGACGCAGACGCTCCTGTCGTTCCAGGCGAAGTACCCGGAGATCAAGGTCGACTATCAGCCGCTCGCGGGCGACTACCCGACCGTCATGGCGGCCAAGTTCGCCTCCGGTGACGTGCCCGACCTGTTCTATGTCAACGCCGACTACGCCCAGGAGTGGATCGACCAGGGCCTGCTGGCGCCGCTCGACGACTACATCACCGAGTCGGGCTTCGACACCAGTACGTTCTACCCGGGATACGCCGATGTGTTCAAGCAGGGCGATGTGTGGTATGGGTTCCCGAAGGACGGCAACACCATCGGGATGGCCTACAACACCGCCCTCGTGACGGACCCACCGGCGACCATGGATGACCTGCTCACGGCCGCCAAGGCCCTCAAGGGGACGGCCGGGCTGACCGCGCCGATGTGCCTCAATCCCGGCCTCGACCGGGGTCTGGCGTTCCTGTACGCCAATGGTGGCGAGTTGCTGACGCCCGATGGCACGGCCAGCGCCATCGACACGGATGCGTCCAAGGCGGCCGTGCAGTGGTACCTCGACCTGTTCAAGGATGGTCTGGGCATGACGGCGAGCGACCTGGGCGCAGGCTGGTGTGGTGAGGCGCTGGGCAAGGGTTCCGCGGCGATCGCTTTCGAGGGCGGCTGGCTCGACCCGTACATGCAGACCACGTTCCCGGACGTCACGTACGCATGGGCCCCCATGCCGGTCGGCAGCTCCGGCGAGCCGGTCACCATCTCGTTCACGGTGTCGTACTCCATCGGTACTGATTCCATCAACAAGGACCAGGCATTCGCGCTCCTGAGCTACCTCACAGGCCCCGAGGGCATGACCAAGTGGACCGAGGGTGGCGTGGCGCTCCCATCGCGCTCTGACGTCCCCACGCCCGCGGGCA
>JBBSOS010000244.1:0-4608 GCA_038259505.1 Candidatus Limnocylindrales bacterium
GCGACCGTGGCCCCTCAGGTCACCATCGATGCATCGGAGGCCTAGATCGAGAGGGCCGTGGTGATCGCCCGGGGCTGCGGGCTCGCGATCCTCGGGACGATCGATGCCGTGGGGCATCCTGCCCAGTTGCAGCTCGCGCGCGAGGTCGCCGCCCTGGGAGTGCCCACCATCCTCGTGGCGCTCCGGATGCCCACCGACGTCGATGCGCTCGCGGAGCTGCCGACCGCCATCGCCTGCTACTCCATCCACGATGCGTCCACGGACGCGGCCGCGGCCGGGGTCTTCGGTGAGGTCGAGCCCTCGGGCCGCATCCCCCTCGCATGGGGTGCGTCACCGCTGCGCTCGCCGGCGGAACGATCTGCCGAGTACCGCCGCACAGAGGAGGGTCCATGAGCCTGCACGATGAGATCCTCGAGCAGCCGGAGGTCGCGCGGCGCTTGTTGGCCGGTCAACGTGCGGCGGTCGATGCCATCGCAGCAGCGATCGCGAACCGGCCCATCGACCTGGTGCTCGTCGCTGCGAGAGGCAGCTCGGATCACGCTGCGATCTATGCCCAGTACCTGTTCGGGGTGCTGCAGCGCGTCCCGGTGGGCCTCGCGGCACCGGCGATCACGTCCGTCTACGGCGTGACCCCGCGCCTGGAGCGTGCCCTGGTCATCGGCATCTCCCAGTCGGGTCGCTCTCCGGATGTGGTTGGCATCCTGGATGCCGCCCGCGCTCAGGGCGCATCGACGGTCGCCATCACCAACGACCCCGGCTCTGCCCTGGGGGAGGCCGCGGACCACGTCATCGACATCAGCGCGGGTGCGGAACGGGCGACGGCCGCGACCAAGACGTACACCATGA
This sequence comes from Candidatus Limnocylindrales bacterium, assembly GCA_038259505.1. GTDB lineage: Bacteria > Chloroflexota > Limnocylindria > Limnocylindrales > CSP1-4 > JAFMJV01. The sequence continues at coordinate 847 of JBBSOS010000244.1, forward strand.
GCCTGCTGGCGGTCGCGATGCTGGTAGCGGCCCTCGACGGCGGGACCGGCTTCGCTGGCGACCGGGCGGCCCGTGTGCGTGCTTTGGATGCGTTGCCCGACGTCATGCGCGGCGCGCTGGCAGGGGAGGCACACGTGGCGTCGGTGGCGGAAGCACGAGCCGAGCTCGACCGATGCATCGTGCTGGGCCGTGGCTTCGAGTACGCGACGGCGCGGGAGTGGGCGCTCAAGCTCAAGGAGCTGGCCCAGGTGGCCGCCGATCCGTATTCCGCGGCCGATTTCCAGCACGGGCCGCTGGCGCTCGTCGAACCGGGCTATCCCATCCTCGCCGTGGCACCCACGGGGGCGACCCTGCCGGGCATGTCGGAACTGCTGCTCCGGTTGCGCGACCAGCACGGCGTCGACCTGGTCATCATCTCGGATGATGCGGCGACCCAGGCCATCGGCGCGGCCGCTCTGCCCACCCCGACCGCGCCCGCCGAGTGGCTCAGCCCGCTGGTGTCGACCCTGCCGGCCCAGTTGTTCGCGTACCACCTGACGCGCGGGCGTGGTCAGGACACCGAGCAACCGCGCTGGATCAGCAAGGTCACGCTCACCCGCTGAACGTCAGAACGCGGTCGTGTCACCCGGCTCCGGGGAGAGCACCCGGACGTGCCCCAGGTCGAGCGCCACGAGCTCGGCTCGCAGTTCATCGGGGGTCCCGGCGAGCGCCTCGAAGGTGCCGTAGTGGATGGGCACCACGGTGGACACGCGGAGCAGGCCAACGGCCCGCGCGGCTGCCCGGGGTCCCATCGTGAAGTGGCCGCCGATGGGCAGGAACGCGACGTCGGGCTGATGCAGCTCGCCGATGAGCGCCATGTCACCGAACAGGTCCGTGTCGCCCGCGTGGTAGACGCGAGGGCCACCCGGCAGCCCCACGACGAATCCGACCGGCTCGCCCAGGTAGACCGGACCCGCACCCTCGACCGGGCCGCCCGCGGAGTGCTCGGCACGCACCATGGTGACCTCGATGTCGGCGGCCTTGACGGTGCCGCCCTTGTTCATGCCCACCAGGTGATCGGCGTCGTCCAGTTGCGGTCCGACCCACAGGCTCAGCTCGTGGATGGCCGGCCAGACGGGCTCCAGGCGCTGTGCGATCTCGACCGCCTCGCCCAGGTGATCGCCGTGGCCATGGGTCACGAGGAGCACGTCGCAGCGTTCCAGGGCATCGGCACTCCGCGTGGAGCGTGGATTGCCGAACCAGGGGTCGATGACGATGACTGTGCCGGATGCTGCGGTGATCTCGACGCACGCGTGTCCGTGCCACGTGAATCGGTGCTCGGCTGGCTGCTCCATGATCGCTCCTCTGGCTGACGGTGGTGTGCCCAGTATCCTGCCGTGGATGGAACTGCTGCACCGGACGACCGGACCCGTGAATACCAACGTCTGGGTCCTGGGTGACGAGGCGAGCCGCGAAGCGATCTGCATCGACGCCGCCACGCCGTCGGTGGCCTGGATCACGGCTGGGCTCTTGGCGCGTGGCTGGACGCTCAAGCTGGTCGTCAGCACCCACCGTCACTGGGACCATATCGGTGACAACGCAGCGGTCGTGGAGCAGACCGGCGCGCTCCTCGCCGCACATGTGCTGGATCGCCATGGGCTGGTCGATCCGCGATCGACGTTCCCGCCGCCATTCCCCATCGTGCCCAGCGTGCCGGCGGTCGATCTCGCGGAGGGGAGCGTCATCCGTTTCGGTGACATCGCGCTCGACGTGCTGCACACCCCCGGTCACACGGAGGGATCGGTGTGCCTCCTCGCGAACGATGGACGGCTGCTGTTCAGCGGCGACACGCTGTTCGCGGGGGCCTGGGGCCGGACCGACCTGCACGGTGGCTCGTCCGAGCAGATGATCGGGTCGCTTGGCCGGCTGGCCGTCCTCGACGCCGATCTCTCCGTGCTGCCCGGTCACGGCCAACGCACGACCATCGAACGCGAGCGACCCTGGCTCCAGCAGGTGGTCCGGGAGCGTCGCCTGCCGATGTAGCCTCGCCTGGGGTCGATGGTCGAGCCGAGATCAGTGCACGACCACGGATCAGTGGACGGCGCAACGTCAGTGGGCGGCCCGGGGTCAGTGGACGGCCCGGGGTCAGTGGACGGCCCGAGGTCAGTGGACGGCGCAACGTCAGTGGACGGCCCGGGGTCAGTGGACGGCGATGGCGACCAGCATGGCAGCCGCGGCCAAGGCGAGCGCGACGACAGCGATCGCCAGGATCGACCGGAACCGGTCAGCCTGGGCCGCCGCCCTCGACTCGACCTCCCGAAGTGCGAGCCGAAGCGCCACTACGTCCGCGACCGACGGCGCGGCCTCCGGTGGCCCGGCGGCTGCGTCCGTCTCGATGCGTCGAACACGGTCCTCGAGGTCATCCGGTCTCGCGGTCGTTGTGGCGGCGCGCGAGCCGCCGGATGCGGGCGATGGTGCCGTGGAGGGCGGGTTCTCCGTGGGTGCGTCCTGCCGCAGGTCCGCCAACAGGTCGGTGATGCGTCGCAGCCCCGCGACGACCGGGATATCCAGGTCCTCGTCGCCCAGTCGCCCGTCCGCGAATGCGGCCTTGATCTCGGCGCGGGAGACAGCGCTTGGGTTGTCATCGAGCAGCTTGAGCAGTTGCTCCCGGCTGCGGGTGCGTGTCCTGGGTGCAGTGGAGGACTCCTCGGTCATCATGGCGACGGTACGTGTCCACCGACCACCTGTCGAGGGCGACGATCCGGCCCGCGGGCCATGATCCGACCCGCCATCCACGATCCGGCCCGCTTCAGGTCCGACAGCCAGGATCAGGCCCCCTCAGGCCCCACATGGGTCCGGGACACATCCTCGGCGAGTGCTGGATCGTGTTCGTTGGCGCCACTCTGCCAGTTGTTCGCGCAGGCGAACCGTACCCACGACCTGACCTCGGGCGGCCGATGGCGCGCCCAGCCAGGGGCCTCAGCACTGCATGGGATGAGTTCAGGCCTTGCCACATGTGCTGTCCTGGTGACCTTTGCCGGGAGCAACCTGGCTCATGTCGACCGTGACGCACGTCTGGCAGTCATCGGACCGGATCGGCGATCGTAGGGTCGCTGTGGGCGGACATATGGCTGATCGCCGGCCTCGGGACGATCGTAAGGTCGCCAGCACGGATATCTGTCGGGCGACATCGCTCCGGGGACATCGCGCGGGCATGTCCGTGTCGAGTTCCCGACGTCGGGTCATGCGCCCCGTTCACGGTCGACCGGTCCCGGATACCGTTCCCATGCCCGGAACGTGGCGAACCGGCGGAACCCCAGGCGCCCATACATCTGCTCCGCGACCGTGCTCGGCTGGAGCACCGCGGGCAGATCCGGTGCAGCCTCGATCGCCCGACGCGTGATGGCGGTGCCGTAGCCGCGTCGTCGTGCGCCCGGCAGGGTTGTCACACCGTAGATGCCGATCACGCCAGCATCTGCAAAGCCCATCGCCACGGCGACGGTGTCGCAATCGACCCGGCCTCGCCAGATGCGCAGTCGGGGATCGGCGAGCAGCGGGGGAGCGTGCCACGAGAACGCCGGACGGGGCGGCGATCCGAAGCCGATCGCGGCGGCCCGCTCGAAGTCGGCCAGTCCCTCTGCGTCGGATACCTGCTCGATGACAAGGCGGGGCCACTCGGGTGATCCGTCGCCCCCAGAAGGCTCGCCACGAGATGGCTCGCCCCCAGAAGGCCCGCCCGGCGGTGGCTCGCCCGGCGGTGGCTCGCCCGGCGGTGGCTCGCCC
>JBBSOS010000245.1:0-4587 GCA_038259505.1 Candidatus Limnocylindrales bacterium
CCATGATGCCGTCGATGGTGGGATCGGCGGAGAGCGCCGCGACGATGGCGTTGGCGGCGCCGGTCTGGTCGTTCAGGTCGACCTGGACGACGGTAGACGTGGCGTCGGTGCCCAGGCCCTCGGCGAAGCCGGCGCAGCGGGCGTCGAGGGCCGCATTGCCGACCTCCTGGTTGATGCAGATGGCGTTCTTGACGCCCGCTGCAGCAAACTGCTCACCAGCGCCCTTGCCGGCCGGGAACTCGTCCTGGCCCACATGGGTCAGGACACCCAGGCTCTTGTAGACATCGGATCCGGAGTTCGCGGAGATGACCGGGATGCCGGCATCGACCGCGGACTTGATGGCGGGACCCAGCGCGGTGGCATCGGGGATGGACACGACGAGCCCCTGGGGGTTCTTGCCCACGGCCGCCGTGATGAGCTGGCTCATGGCGTTCATGTCGAACGTCTGTGGCGCCGAGTAGTTGACCGTCACGCCGTGGCTGGCCATGTCCGCCGCGGCCGCGTCGACGCCGTTGACGAAGATCGACCAGAACGGGTCCGACGCCTGTCCGTGGGTCACGACCTCGATATGGATGGGCCCTCCGGCCGCGGGCGATTGGGCCGTGACCATGCCCGGCAACAACGCCGCCCCTGCCACCAGGCCGGTGCCAAGGGCCAGGCTGACTCCCTTGCTTACCTTCATCAGATGAACCTCCTGCGCGACGGGCTCCCGTCGGCGTGTATCGCGTGATCCGGTCTGGTGCCGGACCCGGGGCGTCCGAATGGTTGTCGACCACCACCTCCTTCTGTCCTGTCGCTACCGGATGGCAAGGCCCGCGATCTCGCTGAGGGCCACGGGTCGATGCTCGAGCATGGACCGCGCGGCGGCCTCCGCGACGCGCAGCGACTCTACGCCGTCGCGAGCCGTACAGGCGGACCGGGCCGTTCCCCCTGCGACCTCGAGGAATGCGATCAACTCCGCGCGATAGGCGCCAGCGAACCGGGCGAAGAAGTCCGGCCATGCCGGGCCAGTCGGTGGTGGCACGCCCGGCTCGACCGACCGCATCGGGGTCCGTGGGCCCAGGCCCACGCTGATGCTGTCGCGGGACCCGAACAGCTCTGCCCGGATGTCGTAGCCGAGGGGATCGTGGCGAGCGCCGGTCAGCACCGCCAGGGCCCCGTCCTCCATGCGCAGGGTGGCGACCGCCGTGTCGACGTCGCCGTACTTCGCGAAGACCGGAAAGCCACGCACGCCGCCGTCTGCGTAGACCTCGGTCACCTCGGTGCCCAGCAGCCAGCGGAGGATGTCGAAGTCGTGGACCGCGAAGTCCCGGAACAGGCCGCCAGACCCGGGGATGTACGACTCCGGCGGTGGCGCCGGGTCGTGGCCCGCCACCCGGACGCAGTAGACCGTGCCCAGCTCACCACTCTCCACCATCCGGCGTGCCTCGCGGTAGCCGTCGTCGAACCGGCGCTGGAACCCCAGCTGGAACGGCACACCGGCCGCCTCGACCAGCTCCGCGACCGCGACGGTCTCGTCGAGGGTGCCCGCGAGCGGCTTCTCGCAATAGGTCGGCAGCTGACGCGCGATGCTCGCCCGGACCAGGTCAGCATGGGAGTCGGTGGCGGCAGCGATGACGACGGCATCGACCGCGGCGAGGAGCGCCTCGACCGACGGTACGTGTCGACCACCGACCTCGGCCGCCACGGCCGCCGCGCGTTCACCGATGGGATCCGCGATGAGCAGTTCATCCACGCCGTGGAGCGACGCCAGCAGACGTGCATGCATGGCGCCGATACGGCCCGCACCCATCAGACCGATCCTCATCGCTGGTATCTCCTTCAGGACCAACGACGCGTGTCCGGATCCGACGATCCCGGCCACGCGGGGATACGTAATCGATTGCGACACCCATCATTGGTCTGCGGCGCCCGCCTGTCAAACGCGTGATCCAACGCACGGTCGACGTGCTCAGGACGTGCCGTCGCCGGGTGCGGCGGGACTCACGATCGCGGCGCTGCGGCGGGACTCACGATCGCGGCGCTGCGGCGGACCTCACGTTCGCTGAGCTGCCCGGGCCGTCTCGTAGGCCTCACGCGCCGACCGCACCGTCGAACGAGCACTGACCTCGGCTGGCGGCACGTCCCACCCGCCCTCGAAGTCGGGCACGCGGATCGCCGGGTCGATGGGCACCACGATGAGCGTCACCCGGTCCGCCTCATCTGCCTCGGCAAGGGCCGCCCTCAACTCGCCCGGCGTGCGGGCCGCGATGGCCAGCGCGCCCATCGCCGCCGCGTGCTGGCGGAAGTCGACTGGCACGGGCGCCCCGATGAGCCGGTTGCTGCCCTTGTCCCGGAAGCGCAGGTCGTTGCCAAAGTCGGGCACGCCGACCGACGTGGCGAGACCCGCGATGCAGCCGAAGCCGTGGTTGTCGAGGAGGACGATGGTGAAGCGCAGACCCTCGGCCACCGCGGTGACGATCTCGGAGTTGAGCATGAGGTACGAGCCGTCGCCGACCATCACCACGACCCGTCGGTCTGGTTCCGCGAGGGTGATGCCCAGACCGGCCGCCACCTCGTAGCCCATGCAGGAGTAGCCGTATTCCACGTGGTACGCCTTGGGGTCGTCTGCCCGCCAGAGCTTCAGCAGGTCGCCGGGCAGACCCCCTGCGGCGCAGACGACCGTGGCGGACCCGCCGACACTGTCGTTGACGATGCCGATTGCCCGGGCCTGTGACATCGCTGACGGCGAGCCATCGGACGTCTCGCTGGCTGGTGAGCGCAGGTCCGTGACCGTCGCGTCCCAATCGGCCTTGAGCCGTCGGATCCGTTCCCGGTATGCATCGGAGGTGCCGTGATAGTCCACGGCATCGAGCGCCGCCGGCATGACGGCCAGGGCTTCGCGAGCATCCGCGATGAACGGCACCGCCCGCGACTTGTAGGCGTCCATGGGTGCCACGTTGAGGCCCACGAAGACCGCGTCCGGATGCTGGAACGCGGTGCGCGACGCCGTGACGAAGTCGCCCATCCGGGTGCCCACGCACAGGACCAGGTCCGCGTCGCGTGCCAGGCGGTTGGCGGCCAGGCCACCGTTGGCGCCGATGGGGCCGACGTTCATGGGATGTGCCCAGGGCAGTGCGCCCGTGCCGGCCTGTGTCTCGGCGACCGGGATGGAGAACCGCGATACAAGGGCATCCAGCTCGGCGGTCGCTTCCGCATAGATCGTGCCGCCACCGGTGACGATGAGCGGCGCCGTCGCGGCCGCCAGGAGACGGATGACATCGGCCAGCACATCCGGCTCGGGGACCGGCCGACGGACCCGCCATACCCGTCGCTCGAAGAAGCGATCGGGCCAGTCGAACGCCTCCGACTGGACATCCTCGGGCAGGGACAGGGTCACGGCGCCCGTCTCGACCGGGTCGGTCAGGATCCGGAACGCTTCCGGCAGGCTTCCGAGCAACTGCTCCGGACGGCTGATGCGGTCGAAGAAGCGAGACACAGGCCGGAATACGTCGCTGGCACTGACATCGCGCTCGATGGGATGCTCGACCTGCTGCAGCACGGGGTCGGCGACGTGCGTCGCGAAGTAGTCGCTGGGCAGGAGCAGCACCGGGATGCGATTGACGGTCGCGCTGGCGGCTCCGGTGATCATGTTCGTCGCGCCCGGCCCGATCGACGATGTGCACGCGAAGGTCTGCAGGCGGTTCCGGTGCCGGGCGTAGGCAGCGGCGATGTGCACCTGCGCCTGCTCGTTCTGGGGGCGATAGAAGGGCATCGATGCCGCGTCGCCCAGCTCCTCGAGCGCCTGGCCGAGTCCGGCCATGTTGCCGTGGCCGAAGATGCCCCAGACACCCGCGATGAAACGCTGTTGGCGCTGGTCTCGCTCGACGTATTGTCGAGCCATGTATCGGACGATGGCCTGGCCCGTGGTCAGTCGAACCGGATCCATGACGACGCTCTCCAGCTACGCTCGCGATTCGCACCACGATAGCGTCCGGACGGTGCGCCCGCCCTCGGACCGTTGACCTCCCCCGCCCTCGGACCGTTGACCTCCCCGCAGCGTACTCTCGGGGGACCTGCCACCATCATGGGAGCGGTTCGGCACCCGACCACGCGTGGAGGTGGCGCGGCGTGATACATCCAGACCAGGGCCCGACGACGGAGCGGCCCAACGACCCGGCGACGGAGCGGCACCCGGACTCGACGAGGGCGTTGACGGACCACGGCCGTATGCGCGTCGCCAGCGCGCCCGTCTCGTTCGGCGTTGACGAGGTCATCGCGGACGATGCCTGGATGCCGGGGCCAGACGAGGTGCTCGACTGGATGTTCGAGTTGGGCTACGAAGGCACCGAGATGGGCCCGCCCGGATACCTGGGTGTCGCGGCGGAGGTCCACTCGCGGCTGACCTCACGAGGCTTGGCGCTCGTCGGCGCCTTCCTGCCACAGCACTTCAGCCGGGCCGAGATGCGCGAAGAGGATGGCGTCTGGCTGCAGGGCCGGCTGGCCTCGATGCGAGCCGCAGCCCCGGACGGCTCCACGCCCATCGTCGTCCTGTGCGAGGCGGTCGATGAACCGGCTCGTCTCGCCGCGTCGGGCGCCATCGCGGCG
>JBBSOS010000246.1:0-4582 GCA_038259505.1 Candidatus Limnocylindrales bacterium
CCGGCGTTGTTCACCAGCACATCGATGCGACCTACCTCGCTCAGGATCAGGTCCACCGCCGCGACCATCGTGGTGCCATCGGTGACATCCATTGACAGCGTCCGGACGCCGATGGTCTCCAGATCCGCCATCCGTTCCAGCCGACGCGCGCCCGCGTAGACCGTGAACCCCAGTCCTGCCAACCGGCGGGTGGTCGCCTCCCCGATACCCGACGACGCGCCCGTGACCAGAGCCACCGGTACGTCGCCATCGGGTTCCGTCTCCATGACCCCGACCGTACCACCTGCGCGGACCGGAGCCGATGGCCTACCTGGCCCGTCACATGGGTGGGTGGCTCCCTTGACACCCCGGGCACCATGGTCGCAGGCCTGCCGGACATCGGCGCGGGCGTCCGGGTCGCCGCAGCCGAGCGGAGCGCATACCCGAGGGAGGCACATCGTGGGTCCCCACGCACCCACCCGATCGGTCATCACGGTCATCGGCGCCGTCGCCCTGCTGCCCATGGCTCAGGCGAGCGCCCGGTCGCCGCAACCGTCGCCGATACCCAGCGCGACGGCCTGTCCGGTGATGACGGTGGCCAGCCGGCCGATGTCCGACCCGACGGCCATCGTCACCCCACTCTTCGGCAGGTCGTCCCAGTCGCTCCGGAGCTGACGAACGTACTCGACCGGATCGACACCCTGCCAGACTTCCCTGCTCAGGCCACGCAATCGAGCGCCCGCGCGCGGCCCACGCGGCCGCAGGATGGTCGCGTCCGGACCGATCTCGTCGGTCAACCGGTCTCCCGCCTGGGTGCCCAGGGCTCGACGCGCCTCGCTGGGCACGGGGATCAGGCACGAGCCCCAGCGTCAGGTTGCGCTGCTGCCTCGCCGGACCGCGCTCAGGTACGCGCGCCACAGGTCGCCGGAATCGCCGTAGTCGCGCTCCAGGAGGAGCCGATCCAGCCGCAGCGCCACGTCACCGCCAGGGTCACGGCGTGTCGCAACGAGCACCGGCCGCCAATCGGCCAGCGTGCCGTTCTCCAGCATGTCATCGAGCGCAGCCAGGGTGTGCCTGCGATGCGTCAGGTGACGGTGGATCATCGGTCGCCACCCGATGTCGGTCCAGCCAGCTCGCCGGGACGCGACCGCCTGGGCCATCTCGACGCCGAGAGAGCGACATCGGTCCAGCACGGAACCCCACGCCTGCCACCGAGGGGACAGGCCCTTGTACTCCGCGAGACGCGGCCGCACCTCGTCGAGATCGAACGGCCGCGGGCGGGCGAGCTGGCGCATCACTTGCTGGCGAACAGCCCCCGCGTCGCCATCCTGGGGGTACAGCCGATCGAGCGAACGGAGCGCTCGAGCGCTCGAGGTGAGGCCCAGCCCGTCCGATATGGCCGCCACATCGAGGTAGTCACGTGTCGCGTTTCGGTCGACGATGAGCCAGGCCTTGATGCGCAGGATCGCCGGTGCCCGGCCTCAAGTGCGGCAGCGAGTCCGCCGACGAGGTCGCGTCCGGCAGGATCTGCTGCAGCCGCGCCGCAGCGCTCAACAGCGATTTCCAGTCGGGCAATGGGTCGTCGGTGACCATGTGCGTATCGGCGCCCCGTCCTAGCCGGCGGGATCACCGACCCGCCGATCATAGGCCTGGTCGATGCTGACCCGTGTGTGTGTGGTCAGGGCCAACTCGCATGTTGCCGGCACCATGGCGCAGACCATCCTGAGCGGCGACCGCTCGGATCAGACCAGGTCGGCCAACTCCTGCGCCGGCGGGTGCGAGCGCCATCGTCGGGCGACCAGCATCACGGCGACCGCTGCGAGCAGTGCCGCGGCCGCGATGACCAGGGTGGCGGTATCGACGATGCCACCCTTGACGGGCGGGTCCAGGTCGGTCGCGAACTGGAAGGCATAGTTCCAGGTGGGCAGGAGGCCCTGATAGACGTTGACCAGGCCCGATGGGAGTGGCAATCCCGTCAGATTGGGATACCAGATCAGCAGCCACAGGGCCGCCGCGATGACCACGCCGAGCGCGAACCGGCGAGGGTCGCGTGCCCGGAGGACGAGCCATGCCGGACCCGCGAGGACCAGCAGCGCGAGCACGGCCAATTCGTTGGCGCCCACCGGGACGTCGACGAGGTGCTGGTCACTCACGACGGCGATGATGGCGATGATGGCCAGGAGCGTGGCGCCGATGGTCACGACCACACCGCTCATGGGCTCGTCGGCGACGGCCGCGAGGGCGCTCGAGACACGTCCCCGTGGCACGCGCTCCTGGCCGTCCCGCTCGGCACTCCGTCGGCGCCGCGAGGTCCGGGCCAACTGCCACATGAGGACGCCGCCGCCCACGAACAGGGCGCCGAGCACCGCCAGTGACTGGTCCGACAGCGACACTTGTCGGCTGACCGTGCCGCACGCCTCGCTCCCGGCGTTGACCGTTTGGGTGTCGGCGGCGATGCACAGCGGCTGGCGGAACAGCCACAGGAGCGGCGCACCGAGGATGGCCAACACGGCACCGACGCGCGCGATGAGCCAGGCCACTCGCGCTGGTCCTTGCCACAGCTCCGCGAGCAGGTAGGCGAGTGCCAGGACGATGAACGGGACGCTGGTGTAGTAGTGGTACTGGAACGTGGCCCGGTCGATGCGCGACCACGGCAGCCACATGACCAGGAACATGATGACGACCACGGTCAGGGCCAGGCTGTGTCGGCGCCACGCTGCGATGGATGCGAACAACACCGCGGGGATGCCCATCCAGAAGATGACCAGGTTGCCGGCGTCGTGGATGGAGCCCGCGGTCTGTCCCGCGAAGCTCTGCTGGTAGTACCAGACCGGCTTGAGGTCGAGCGGCCAGGCCCACCAGGGCGAGGATGCGGCATGCGTGGCACGCAGGTCGTCGTGGTACCGATACATCGAGATGGTCAGGTCGAGCAGCGTCTGACCGGTATGTCCCGCCGGGAACCCCGTCCAGAACTGGTTGCCCAGCGCGACCCACGGCGCGTAGCTGATGACGTAGACCACGATGGGCACGACGGTCAGGCATGCGATGGCGAGCAGCCACGGGATGCCCAGCAGTGTGCCGGCGGATACCCAGCCAGGGCCATCTGAGACCGCTGGCTGCTCCAGGAAGCCGTCTTGGCGGGGCACGAACGGACCACGACCCAGCCGCCCTGCGAGGAGGGCACCGATGCCCACCGCGGCTGCGCCAACGAAGCTGCCACCGGCGAGCAGCAGCAGGCGCCGCGCCGTGATGAGCCCGGTGTCGGGCAGCGTTCCACCGATGACGATCCAGAGGCCAAGGCTCACCGCACCGGCCGACACGAGCCACACGACCGCGGAGCCCACCTCCGAGCGGGTCATCCGGAGTGGTCGCCGGACCACCGCCGCCGCGAGGCTTGCGGTGAGCAGCATCATGATCAGGAGGAACGGCCAGTTGCGATGCGGATCAGGGACGTCCGCGGCCCGGATGGCGAGCGCGCCGAGGACTGCGGTGAGTCCCACCATGCCCGCGAGCGCGATGATTCGCCCCAAACCGGAGCGGAGCAGGAGCAGGAGCAGGAACCCGCCTATCGCGTATGCCGCGACCCATTTGGAGGCGAGGGCAAGGCCCAGCAGCAGCCCGATGGTCGGCAGCAGCAGGATCACCTGCCAGCGTCTGCGCCAGGTCCCCATCCAGATGGGCACGAACAGGGTCGCTGCCATGACCAGGAACCCGGTCACGTAGACATCGTTCATGGCGATGCGCGAGTTGGCGAACAGCATCCCCTCCGCGAGCGCGAGTGCGGCCGCGAACAGGCCCACGGAGCGCCGGCGGAACAGCAGCCGGGCAAGCAGGTACAGGGATGCGGCGGTCGCGGCACCCATCAGGACCCCCGGCAGCCGGTATCCCCATGCGTTGCCGCCGATATCGACCGTGGCGACGACACCGTCCGCGGCAAGGGCCACGATCTGCGTCCGGTCCTCGCTCGGCCGGTCGGGCTGCGTGTCCGCGACCGCGGTCACGGGCGTGAACGGCAGGGGTGCGTCCTCGAACACGGAGTTGCCGTGGGGATCCACGACATAGATGGTCGGCCGTCCGTCCGGCAGTGACCCCACCGCGTGGACCAGTTGCGGTGGCGCGTTCCAGAGCACCGCACTGATGGGACCGGGCATGTCCACGGTGTTCTTGAGCTGCGGTCCGTCGGTCGGGATCGCGATGCTCCGGAGCTCGGAGCCGGATGCCACGTACAGCTTCGCGCCGTCGGGTGCGTCGCCGGCCCAGGCCATGCCCGTCGCACCGGCGTCCATGGCCATATCGGTGAGCGTGGTCAGGCTGGCGGCGTCGAGGAACGCCACGCCCGACCCGGTCGACACCGCGACGACCGGGCGGTCATCGACCGAGACGCCCTCGAGCGTCCCGTCGGAGATGTGCCCGCGCACCTTGTTCGCGGTCACGCTGTCAGGCCAGCCACTGATGACGACCTGAGCGTCCCCCGAGCGGAGCTGGTCGGTCAGGGTCGCCCGGTCGAGGTCCATGTCCTCGGCGAGGACCCGGGCTACCGCGGGGACCTCCGTGCTATCCGCGGGCGGGGCGACCCCCAGCGACGCGTCGGGGACGCGGCCGA
>JBBSOS010000247.1:0-4577 GCA_038259505.1 Candidatus Limnocylindrales bacterium
ATCCGCCGCCGCCGTCACGGCCTGGCGGTAGTGGTGATCGTGGACGTCGCCGGCGATGAACACGCCGTCGCGCGCCGAACCGGCCTCACCCACCACCTCGAGGTAACCGCCGTCGTCGACCGCCAGCCAGTCCCGGAAGACCTCCGTGTTGGGCCGATAGCCGATGGCGATGAACAGGCCGCCCACGGCCTCTTCCCACTCGCTGCCCGTGCTGGTGTCCCGGAGACGCAGCCCGGTCACGACCTGATCGCCCAGGACCTCGGCGACCTCGGTGTTGAAGCGGACGTCGATGGCCGGGTGATCGATGGCGCGTTGCTGCATGATCCGCGAGCCCCGGAACCGGTCGCGGCGGTGCAGGAGCAGCACGTCGGGCGAGAAGCGCGTGAGGAAGGTCGCTTCCTCCAGGGCGGTGTCGCCGCCACCCACGACCGCGATCCGCTTGCCCTTGAAGAAGAATCCGTCGCATGTGGCGCACGCGGACACCCCCCGGCCACGCAGTCGCGTCTCGCTGTCGAGGCCCAGCCACAGGGCACTGGCGCCCGTCGCCACGACCACCGAATCAGCGGTGTACTCGGCGCGCCCCGCCCACAGCCGGAACGGCGGCGCGCTCAGGTCGACCCGCTCCACATCCACGTCCACCAGGCGTGCCCCGAACCGCTCCGCCTGGTCGCGCATGCGGGCCATGAGATCGGGTCCCTGGATGCCCTCGGGGACCCCGGGATAGTTCTCGACATCGCTGGTGAGCATCAACTGGCCGCCCGGAGCGCTCCCCCCGATGACGATGGGTGCCAGGTCGGCGCGCGCGGCATAGATAGCGGCCGTCAGGCCGGCGGGGCCGCTGCCGACGATGACCATCTGGCTGTGCCCACCATACGCTCGATGGTCGCCGGCCCCGCTATCGATGGCCGTTGCCGGGGCTTCGTCGGAGCTGCCGGTGTCGATGATGGAGATGGCCGGGAAGGCGCTGTTCGCGTTACTCATGGATGGGCCATCGTACCGCCGTTCGCGCGCTGGGTCGCGATGGGGGTCAGCCCAGCGGGCTGGGCACGCCGAGCGACCGGACCTGGGGCAGGACGTCCCTGCCGATGAGCTCCAGCTTGGCCAGGTCCCACACGTTCCGGATGCTGAAGATCGTGTGCTGGGAACCCGCCTCCGCCCACGCGCCGAGTCGGTCGACCAGTCGTGCGGGGTCCAGGGAGCCCGGGGCTCCGTCGGGGGTGATGACGATGGAGGTCAGGTTGGTCTTCTCGATGGAGTCGTAGTCGCGACCCTCCGTCTCGCAGTGGCCGCGCAGGACGTCGTACTTGTGAGCGATCTGCTCCGGGCTGCCGAACACGTTGCAGGCGTCCGCGTATCTCGCCACGAGGCGCAGCGTCCGGAGCTCGCCGCCACCGCCGATGAGGATGGGCGGATGCGGGCGACTCAGCGCCTGGGGGCTGTTCAGCAGCCGGGTCGCGCGCACGGCCTGGCCGTCGAAGGGCGCGTCGGTGCCATGCTCGCCAGTCCAGCCATCGCGCACGAATCGAAGGGTGTCCTCCAGGGCCGCGAAGCGATCGGCCAGTGGCGGCATCGGGAAGCCGAGGCCCATCGACTCTTCCTCGTTCCACGCCGCACCGATCCCGAACCAGGCACGACCACCACTGAGCACGTCGAGGGTCGTAGCCGCCTTCAGCCACAGGCCCGGCTGTCGGTAGTGGATACCGCCGACCATGAGACCGAGGCGAGTCCGGCGGGTGAGCGCCGCCAGGTAGCCGAGGGTCGTCCAGCCCTCGAGCATGGGCTCCTCGGGCGCCCCGACGCCGCGGATCTGGAACAGGTGGTCCATCACCCAGATGGAGTCGAAGCCCACCTCGTCGGCAAGCTGGGCCACACGCGCGATGGTGGGGCCGATGGCGGCGTCGCCCCCGGGCCACGTGAACGAGCTGATCTGGAGGCCGACCTTCATGATCGGAGAGTCTATCGGCGCGCAGTGGCTACGGGAACAGGTCCGCCTCGGGCGGCATGACCACGTCGTCCACGATGGAGCCAGCGCCGCTCGGCAGCGTGGCGCCACGCACCAGGACGAGCGGCCTGCCGCTGGTCTTTCCCGACGCAAGCTCGGCGGCCGAGGCGATCTCGTCGGCCACGGCCACCACGGTCGCGTGCATCGTGCGGCCGGCCGCATCCGGCTTGCCCCGCTGGTCGTCCAGGGGCGCGAAGCCGGCCACGCCGAGAGCGATGTCCACGATGCCCCAGCGCCACGGTCGCCCGAACGAATCGCTCACGATGACCGCCACCTCGACGCCCATCGAGGTCGCGATGTGCGCTCGGATGGCACGAGCCGACGCATCCGAGTCGAGGGGCAGCAGGGTCACCTCGTCGGGTGCCCCGACATTGGAAGCGTCCACACCGGCATTGGCGCAGACGTAGCCCTGCGGCGTCCGCGCGATGATGACGCCACGCTCCATGCGCAGCACCGTCGCCGCTTCGCGCAGGACCACCTCGATCTGGCGCGGATCGCGATCCCAGCGTTGCCCGAACGCGACGGCCTCGGGTCGAGGCTCGATGCCGCCCAGCTCGACGATGCGTCCCTCGGCCTTGGACACGATCTTCTGGGTCACCACCAGGACGTCGCCGAGCGTCGGCGCAAGGTCCGCGTCGGTGCGCTGCAACTGGTGCCATGCGGCCACGATGGCGGCTCCCAGGTCGTCGCCCGGGCGGATCTCCGGGAGGGTCGGCAGGGCGACCGCCAGGATGCGCCCCCCGATGGTCATCAGGCAGCGGTGCCGTCGGCACGCGGGGCTGCGACGAGTGCCGCCTGGCCCAGGTGGAGCAGGTCGCCCAGCAGGCCCGGCGGCAGGACCTCGAGGTCCTCCGGCGTATCGAGGTCGAAGCCGAGTCCCCCGTCCGTGACCACCTGGAGCGTGGCATCGGCAGCCGCCGCAGCCCGCACGTGCGCCTCGAAGCTGCGCGCACCGAATGCGGGCGCGATGACATCGGAGGGGAACAGCAGCAGGCCATTGGTCCCATCGCGAGCGTCGGACGGAGCGATGGTCACCAGGGGACGGCCCGAGCCGGCGGCGAGCGCGGCGTCCGCCGCTTCCATCAGTCGGTCGAGCGACGCGCGATCGAGCAGCGGCAGGTCCGCCGGCAGGATGAGCACCGAGCGGGCGCCCTCGTGGCGGGCTGCCGCGATGCCCAGTGCGAGGCCCTCGTTGAGCCCCTCGCCATGCTGCGCGATGGTGCTGATGGTGGGTGTCGTGACGAGATGTGCCACGGTCGGGTCCGGGGTCACGACGTGCACCCGGACACAGGTCGTCCAGGTGCTCAGCAAGGACAGGGTCTGGGTCAGCATGCCCAGCACCAGTTCTTCGCGTTCCTCGGCGTCGAGCGCCTCGCCCAGCCGCGCCTTGCCGCCCGCGAGCGTGCGCAATGGGACCACGGCGTGGAGTGGCTCAAGGGTCGTCCGCAGCGGCCGTGCTGGCCCCGGAGGCTTCATACCCACCATGGTAGATGCGTCGGGCCCCGCGGCCGCCGCGACACCACGGCCGCCGCGACACCACGGCCGCCGGGCCCGGTGGCAGCAGGTCAGCTGGCGGCCCATGCCGGCAGCCACCGGTCGAGGATGGCCGTCGCCAGCCCCGCCCGGTCGGCGTCATCGTGCATCACCGTCGGCGTCACGAGCAGCTCGAGGCCCGCTGCCCGGATGGCGTCGGACTCCGCCGCGTCCCCCACGTCGATGACCAGAGCGTCGATGAGCCCCGGATACCGGTCCTGGTAGTGGCGCGCGACGCCCGCCGCGGACGCTTCGCCACCGAGGGTCTGGAACAGGCGGTCGGCGGGACCCCGGAGCGCGGCGCCACCCACGATGGGGCTGACCGCCACGACCGGGACCGCGATCCGCCGCAGCGCGTCGGTGATGCCCGGAACCGCGAGGATGGCGCCGATGCTCAGGAACGGGTTCGAGGGTGCCAGCACGACCAGGTCGGCGGCAGCGATCGCGTCGAGCACCTCGGGGGTCGGGATGGCGGCATCCGCGCCGCGGTACCGCAGGTCGGTCACCGCATCGGCGTGATGCCGGTGCACGAAATACTCCTGGAACTCGAGCCATCCGTCGGCGGTCAGGAGCTCAGTCCGGATGGGTGCATCACTCATCGGCAGCAGGCGGGCCCGGACATCCAGGGCCGCGGCCAGGTCGGCGGTGACCTCGGTCAACCGCCGGCCGTCTCGGAGGCGTGTCGTGCGCCACAGGTTGAGGCCCAGGTCACGGTCACCGAGCTGGAACCAGGTGGCTGCTCCCAGGCGTGCCAGCATGGCCGCGCTCGACCACGTCTCATCCCGAACGCCCCAACCGCTCTGGTCATTGGCCAGACCCGCGAGCGTGTACAGCAGCGTGTCGAGGTCCGGTGACACCTGAAGGCCGTGGAGTTCCAGGTCATCGCCGGTATTCCCGATGATGGCCAGGTCCAGCCCGGTGCCTCCGCGTGCAGCGACGGCATCCGAGGCGAGCGCCAGGCCGTGGCTCAGCTTGGCGCCCCCGAAGCCGCCCGCGAAACGATGCTGATCTGACGGCGTTCACCGTGATGGGCCAGCTCATC
>JBBSOS010000248.1:0-4531 GCA_038259505.1 Candidatus Limnocylindrales bacterium
CGGGGCCGGGATCGGGTCTGATCTCGTGTCGGGCCTCGAGCGGTTCGACGAGCCGGAGGCCGAGGCATTCGACGAGCCGGACGGCGAGCCGCGGCTGCCTCGGCGCCAGTTCGAGCGCCTCGTCATCCGCACTGACGGCGCGTCGCGCGGCAATCCCGGGCGGGCATCGGCCGGCGCGGTGCTCATCGATGCGAGGCGGCCCGATGCGTTCGAGCCCGACGCGATGGCTGTGGCCGTCATCGCCCGCGACCTGGGCATCCGCACCAACAACGTGGCGGAGTACGCGGGTCTCGTGCTGGCGCTCCGCGAGGCGGCGACCCTCGGCGCGCAGGAGATCGATCTGCGACTGGACTCCAAGCTCATCGTGGAGCAGTTGAACGGACGATGGCGCGTCAAGGATGCCAAGCTCCAGGGACTGTTCGCGGAGGCGCTCCGGCATCTGCGGGTGCTCCGGCGCTGGTCCGCGGTCCACGAGCCACGTGCGCGCAACAAGGCTGCCGATGCGCTCGCCAACATGGCCCTCGACGACCCGTTCGGGGCAGCGCGGGTGGAGGGGGAGGTCCGTCGCCGCGCCGACGGCGGCTGACGGGCTGTCGTGATGGCCGCCTCCGGGGACCCGGCGACGGAGCCGTCGACCTCACCGACGTCGCCACCCATCGGCGAGTCGCGCTGGCCGATGGCCCTCGCAGTGGTCGCGGTGATGCTGCTGAGCCTGTTCCAGTCGAGTGAGCTATCGACCTTCCCGACCTGGGTCGCACCGGCCATCGAAGGTGTCCTGCTGGTCGCGCTGATCTGGGCGGACCCGGGGCGCATCGACCGCCAGACACCCTGGATCCGCTATCTGTCGCTGTTGTTGGTGGGATCCATCCTGTTGAGCGGACTCACGTCGACCGTGTTGCTCGGCGCCCAACTCAGGGGGACGACGGCGGCCCTCAGTGACTGGGCGTACGTCGAGGGATCGGCTCGCGTCTGGCTCACCATCAACATCGCGTTCGCGCTGCTCTACTGGCAACTCGACTCCGGCGGGCCTGTCACGCGCCTGCACCGCCCGCGCCGATACCGTGACTTCCTGTTCCCGCAGCAGGCGGACGTGGAGATCGCACCGCCGGGCTGGCGGCCCACGTTCACCGACTACCTGTACGTGGGGTTCACGACCGGCAATGCGTTCAGCCCGACCGACACGATGCCCCTGACCCACTGGGCAAAGATCGCGATGGGCACCCAGGCGCTCATCTCCTTCGTCATCGTCGGCCTGGTCATCGCGCGCGTGGTGAACATCCTCTAGCTCCAGCTCGGTCCGGGTCGGACCGGATATGATCGACCGGCCAGCGAGTCGGTCGGACGGTCGCGGGACCGGCGGGGCGACCCATCGGTCACGAGGAAAGTCCGAGCTCCCCGACGCAGGGTAGCGGGTAACACCCGTCCGCCGCGAGGCGAGGACCAGCGCCACAGTGACGAATCGGCCGGCCGGCTCTGCCGGTCGACCGGGTGAAACGGGCAAGCTCTACCTGGTGCAAGGCCAAATAGGAGGACCGGCACGGCGCCCTTGGTGTGCGTGCATGGAGCGGCGTCGCTTCGTCCTCGGGTCGGCCGCTCGAGGTCGTGGGCAACTGCGACCCTAGATGGATGACCGTCGCCAGCGCGTCAGCGTTGGCACAGGACTCGGCTTACAGACCGTCTCGCTGGCGTTCTATCCAGGGGTCGCATGTGCGTCCGTGGCTCGGGCGGCGCATCAGCGTCCGGATCGGGCGAGGTTCAGGGCCAGTCCAGTGATCGTCGGGCGATCGAACCGACGGAGATGACCGGCGATGGGCCGGAACGTCACCTGCCGGCCGGTCTCCTCCGCCATCCTGCACCGCCGGTGATGCAGATCGTCGGGGAAACGGCTTCCGGGCGCCACCGGGGGACCCGCCGCTGTCCGCGATGGGTCGTCCGCCACCCGTCCTCCGCCCGTTGGATCATGGGGCGATCAGGCTGCGGCGCGGGGTGCTGGCCGGAGACGTCCCAGATCATCGGTTGCGGGTCAGTCCTCGTCGGCGCGGAAGATGCCTGGGTTGGTGCAGCCCTGGCAGATGCTGCGCGCCCGGTCGAGGTCTCCCATCGCGAGGGGCTGGTCGATGCCCTCGTAGAGGCACTCGGCTGCGTAGCTGGCGGTGGGCCCGCGGCCGGACGTGACGGCGAGGCGCCGGAATGTGCACCGACGCAGGGGAACGTCGTTCTCGGTCGTGCGGGTCATCGGCAGCGACCGACCCACCACGGGTAGCGATCGACCCACGAGAGGCAGGTCGCGACGCGCGAGCGGCAACTCGCGACCCGCGACGCGACCCGCCCACGACCGGACACGGGGAGTCGGATCCACGACAGGTTCCGCGATGGCGGCGGCCTTGGGACGAGCGAGAGCCACGGGGTCTCCGATGCGTCGCGGCCATGCAGCCGCGCAGGCTGCCCACCCTACCCGTCCGCTCCGCACCCGCTCAATGGCCCTTCGGTACCGGGGGGCCGAGACGACTGCGTGCCGGCCAGCAGCGCCGCGCCCCGGGATCGCGTGCGAGTTCGGCCTTGACGGGGTCGGAATCGCCGCTACTATGGCGATAAGTGGCGCAAAGTGGTGCCGAGTGGTGAATGGTGGCGAACCGGCAGGCGACAACGGCTCCGAAGTGGGGCTCAGGGGCCGGCAGGGGACCCACCCGAGGACCGATCGGTACGGCGCACGACGGAGAGAGGGCTACAGGACCAGGTGTTCACCGGCGAGTACCGAGTAGCGGTCGACGACAAGGGGCGCATCGCCGTCCCGGTCCGATTCCGTGCGGAGTTCGCTGCCGGTGGTCTGGTCAGCAAGTGGCTTGACGGCTGTCTGGCGCTCCATCCGCGCGCTGCCTGGGAGCAGGTCGCCGCCCGCGTCGACCCGCTGCCGATCACCGACGCCAGGGGCCGCGAACTCCAGCGCTTCCTGTATGGGACGGCGTTCGAGATCGAGCTTGACCGACAGGGCCGGATGCTCGTCCCAGCCGTACTTCGCACGTTCGCGAAGCTGGGCGAGCAGGCGGTGCTGGTCGGGTCACGCAACCACCTGGAGCTCTGGTCGACCACCGCGTGGGATGACTGGAGCCAACGGATGGATCAGCCGGAGGTGCTCGCAGAGCACTTCCAGGGGTTGGGCATCTAGGCGTCGCACCACATGAGCCTCCGGGATCCGGGGGGACCGTTGGGACGGTCTGATCGATGGATGAAGGGCACCTGCCCGTGATGGTGGAGGAGGTCATGACGGCACTCTCACCGAGCCCGGGCAGCTTCCATATCGATGGCACCGTCGGCGGCGGAGGGCACACCCTCCGGATCCTGGAGGCCGCCACACCCGATGGTCGGGTGCTTGGCCTCGACGCAGATCCGCGTGCGCTGGAGCGCACGCGGCGACGGCTTGTCGCGTTCGGAGACCGCCTCGTGCTTCGTCACGCCAACTTCGGGGACATCCGACACGTCGCCCACGACGCCGGCTTCGACGCCGTCGACGGCGTCCTGCTGGACCTGGGACTCAGTTCGTATCAGTTGGCCGAACGCGAACGAGGGTTCAGCTTTCGGGCCACGGGGCCACTCGACATGCGCTTCGATCCGACGAAGGGCGTCCCGGCCAGCGGACTCATCGCGACGCTCGATGAGGATGCCCTGACCCTGTTGCTGCGTCGATATGGCGAGGAGCCGCACGCGCGGCGAATCGCCCGCGCAGTGGTCGCTCGCCGAGCGGACGCTCCCATCGAGACCGCTGACCAGTTGGCGGAGATCGTCGTCGCGGTCGCGCCCCGGGTCCGGCCAGGTGCACGACGGTCCGTCCACCCCGCGACCCGCACCTTCCAGGCGCTGCGCATCGCGGTCAATGCCGAGCTCGAGGTCCTGCCTGCCGCGTTGGCGGGCGTTGTGGACCTGCTGCGTCCCGGTGGCGTGCTGGTCGTCATCAGCTATCACTCGCTGGAGGATCGGATCGTGAAACGGTTCGTGGCCGCGGAACGACGAGGCTGCATCTGCCCGCCGGTCGTCCCCGTCTGTGTCTGCGGGCGCAGTCCTCGCCTCGTGCCCGTGGGCACACAGCCGCAGGTGCCGACGGGCGCCGAGGTGGCCGTGAACCCGCGAGCCCGGAGCGCCAAGCTGCGCGCCGCCCGAAGGCTGGCAGCGTGAGCGGACATCGGGCGTCTCGGCGACGCGACTACGGACGCCGCCAGAAGGAGGCCCGCGGACGCCGCACGGAGCTGCCGCCCATCGATCTGGACGGTCCTGCGCGCTGGGTTCGCGGTCCTGCGTGGGATGTCGCCGTCGCTGGACCCGGCCCGGACGAACGCGCCATCGGTTCGCAGGGCCGCTGAGTGGCCGTCTACCAGGGCACACCGCTGCCGCGAGCCCGCGTCGGCCAACACGTCCGACGCCGGGTCGAAGCCGCACCGATGCAGCCCCGGCCACCCGTGCCGGTGCGGATGCTGTCTCGTCCCGCCACACCCGCGGTGGGCATGATGCTGCCCCGGGCAGCCGTGCCCCGGGCAGC